>CAYTUO010000005.1:0-15903 GCA_964441015.1 uncultured Pleurocapsa sp. | reverse complement strand
GACGACGGCGGCTACTTGTTCGGTGGTGCGGGGAAGAACAACAACCGCAGGGCGTTTTCGGTAAGCGGTTAACCCGTCGCATTCGTAAGTTAGTAATTCGTCTTTGCGCCGCACTACTCCATCTTTGCCGAGGACAGCTTCAAATTCTTTGAGAATCGGTTTCCATTTACTATCACTTTCGTTAAAGATATTTTTGAGTAGCATTTTTAATTCAGTTTTCTAAGTCTTTACGACAATTGTAAATCTATCCGATTTTGGATTGGTGATTGGTGAGAAGGTGATTGGTGATTGGGAATTAGTGGGCTTTTCGGCCCACACTACAATTACTGATAACTGGTAACTGATAACTGATTACTGCTCCCTACGCTTCTCCTGCTCCCTTGCTGCTTTTCTCTGTAACTGAGCAAAATGATAATAGGCTCCTACTGTAGTGCCGTTGATCACGACAGCGATCGCATTCCAAATAATCACCGCAGGCGCATCGATCATAAAACCATAGATTAGCCAGAGGGTTTGAAAAGACCCCATAATTGTAGCCATGCGAGGATTCATGCCTTTAGTCGAGCGATTTTTTAACATGGCTAACAAGTCAGGAAAGGCAGCGAAAGTCGTTCCTAAACCGGCTACTAAACCAATTGTTTCTGCGATTAGGGGATTCTGGTCATCGTGTGCGCGATCGCTCGCCAGGATCGGAGACGCAACAGCAACACTCATCGCGGTCGTAAGGGCTATAAGTAAGAATCTGATCGCTGGAAAAATCGGCATCCTTTTGAAAATATCATAAATTTAAAAGTCTAAACAGACACACTGAGATGCGTGATAAGTTACCAGGCGCGATCACTCGCTTTTTTCCGGCGTTGCACAATCATGGGATGATTTTAATCGGTGCGAAAAAATTTTTCCTTATTTAGCAATAATTTCAGATAAATACAAATTTGACTATCATCCCGCTCTGATGCAACGCCAAAAATTGAAATAAAAATAATCCTTACTCCGAACATAAAGTTTTCTTTAGTTTAGGAGTGACATTCTATCTTGAGATAGTTATTCTTGAAGCATGGTATTTGTTTTAATCACACTAGTAGGCAACTAAGCCAGAGGAAATTAATCATGAAAAAAAGACATAAATTTCTTTGCATCTTGCCTGCCACTACAATTTTTATGAGTATTAATGCCGTAACTCATGCGATCGCAGCTAACAGCGCTGTTATGGTTTCTCAAGTTAAGGGAAAAATAGCTGTCGTTGAACAGCTACAAGCAAAAAAAGATGATAAAGGAGGCGACACTAACGGAGGAGGCGGCACTAACGGAGGAGGCGGCAATAACGGAAGAAGAGGGAATGACGGCAAAAAAGATAATCAGACTAAACTTTCAAGCGCTAATACCTCTTTAAATTTTGTTCTTGAAAATAATAATTCTCTGACCAATATCGTTTCTCAAAGAAGTGACTGTAGTGACTACGATCGCAAGCGAGGACTATGTAACTAGACGATCTCTTCCAATTTATTTAACTTTTTGACAAAATTCTTTGTCCTCTTTACTTTCCTGAGCATTAGTGGATAAAAAGATCTTTAACTGTTGACAAGCACGGCTGAGTAATTTATTAATAGTTTTCCGCTCGTAAACCGTCTTATTATTAATATTATTAAATAATTTATCAAAATTTTTCTCCCAAAGTCTGATTATTCCTTTCTCATCTATAGACCAAAGATAACCAGTTTGAGGATCGAAATTTACCGATTTTATAGGGATAGAACCGCGCTGGAGCGTTAAAAGAAAAGTGCCATCCCGCTTCCAAAGTTTAACCGTCCCATCCTCGCTAGCAGAAGCGATAATTCGCCCTTCTGGACTAAAACTGATGCTATTAACCCTCAAATCATGGGATTTATCTGGTTTAAAATCAATTGGGTTCCATGAATTATTTTTAATTTTCCCAATTTTTAGAGATCCTTTAAATGTACCAGCAGCTATTATTAAATCTTGAGAATTTTGATTAAAGCTCACTGAGAAAATACTTTCTTCTTCAAAAGGATACTCTAACAATAATTCAAACGATTGGCCATCTTCTCTCCAGAGTCGGATAGTCGAGCCATTACTATTAAGAGTAGCGACAATTAACTTATTATCTGGGCTAAATCCAATGTTAGCTATCCGATCCTTCCGCTCTTTAAAAAATTCACTAACCTCTCTCTCAAATTTTCCTTGACGAGTCCATAGTTTCACTGTTTTATCATTACTGGCAGTAGCAATAATCTGATTATTTGGACTAAAAGCAATACTGTTAATCCAAGCAGTATGTCCCGGTAAAATAGTAGTTGCTGTTGTATCTTTTTGCCAATTCCAGAGCTTCACGACTCTTCCTTCAGAATCGCTAACAAAAGCAATCGTTTGACCATCTCGACTAATAGCTGCACCATCGCCATAGACTTGACTTTTCAAAGAAATAAACTCTTTCGGCACAATACTATGATTGCTATCTAGGTTCCAAAACTTAACCGCGCCATCATTACCTACTGAAACCAACATCTGAGTTTTGGGAATGAAGCTAATTTGGTTGATAGTTATTTTGTGCGCTGATAGCACTTGTCGCCATCTTCCTTGAATATCCCAGAGAATGATTTTGCCGCCACTGTCAGCAGCAGCAATTAGCTTGCTATCCTCAGCAAACATGACGCTATTAAGTTCTGACTCGATACCTTCTAGGTTTCTAACAAAAGTTCCATCACGCCGCCAAAGTTTTACGGTTTTATCGCTACTCGCTGAAGCAAGAAAGTTGCCATCGGGACTAAAATTAACACTCCAAACCGCTTTTTGATGTCCCGTTAGGGTTTTTAGCAAACGATAAGAACTACCGCTATGTTGCCAAAGTTTTACTGTTCCATCAGCACCAGCAGAAGCCATCAGTTCTCCATCTGGACTAAAAGCAACGCCATAGACTGCCTTACGCTGTTCTTCACTATGTCTGAGCGGAACACCAAGTGCAGTGCCATTAGATTGCCAGAGTCTTATCGTACCATCAGCACCAGCAGAGGCAATATGATCGTATTTAGGATTATAGCTGACGCTCCAAACAGTTTTTTGAGAGGCGTTCCAATCCTTTTCTTTTGTTGCCTTTATCTGACCTTCTTGCTCGTCTAGCACCCAGGTTGTAATTCGACCATCTTTACCACCAGAAGCGATTCGCTTGCTATTGGAACTAAAACTAACACCCCAAACAGTAGACTGACTTACTTCTAATTTTGTTTGAGTATTACTCTTTAAATTCAACAATCTAATCGTTCCATCATAACTAGAAGTAACAACTAAATTTCCGTCAGGACTAACCTGAACTCCAACAACACTTGCTCCTTGATGATTTTTTATCCAACTTCGTTCTTGCGTAAAATCAAGTGAAGCTTGCAGATTTTCAACTGCTTTTTTTTCTATTGGTAATTTGGCTGGTTTATTTTCTAATTTTTGAACTGCTCGAAAGCTATTAAGAAAAGCATCAAATTGGTTGGAGTTACCTAAAGCAAGCTCATATTGACTATTAAAAGTACTTAAAGAAGATAATCTTTTTTCTTCCTGTGAACGTTTAAAAATAAGAAAAAGAGTTATTGATAATACTATTATTCCTGCTGTTGCAATTAAAGCTATAGTCCCGAAAAATATCAAATTGTTCTTATTTTTAAGCTGTTCATCTTTAGTTATTGCCAATTCTTCAGTATCTTTGAGTCGTTGTCTTAAAGCGATCTGAAGTAAGAGTTCAGTTTTTTTTCGTTTGCTTCTTTCCTCTCTAAGTTCTTCAAGAATTTTAGTTCCTCGAAGTTCTCGAATAACTGAAACAAAATAGTCATGAACTAATTGATACTGGTATTGTTCAGTATCGATAGTCGAGAGTAGCATTACCAAATTAGATTTAACAAATATATTTAATACGTCAGGTAAATTTTTGGCTTCTTTCCCTAAAATATCAGCTAATGGCTCTATTTCTCTTTCTAACTGAGAAACACTTTTGATTGGACGAGAATCTTTTTCATTAGTGAGTAAATACAAAACAAGTTCGGCAATTTTTTGGTTTTCCGAACCGCAGTCATCAATCACTTCTTTTATATATTGCTCGACTAAGATAACTTTTGGTTCTTTTGACTCATTTCTCAGAGACTGATATTGCTCTAAAGTAGTAATTGGAGGTTTATGCTTTTGCAGTTGGGCACCCACAACTTGTAATTCTATCAGTCGAACTTTACCGATTTCTTGACCTTTACTTTTAGCTAAATCATTAACTAAACACTCAATTAATTGATTTTCTAAATTTAATCCATAATTGCTTAAATTCTCAATGAGTGACTTAGCATCGTCTTTAGAAAAATTATCTAAATAGTAAAGATTTTGTTTATCTAAAAGATAAGTTAAAACAGAATCATTATTTTTCTGGTTATTTTGCTGAAATTTCTCTAAATATCTTTGAAATTCTAGAAGATAATATAAATAGTCTTCTCGCATCGAGAAAATAATTCTAATAAAGGGCAGTTGCGAGCTTATGCATTGTCTCAAAAAATAATAAAATAATTCTTTTTGATGAAATTCCTGATAAGTCAAGAAAAACTCTTCGAGTTGATCGAATATTAGAACTAATAGTTGATATTGATTCGTAGATTCCCTAATTTTGTCTAGGACGCAATTTATCTTCTCTTGTTCGGATAGCGAAGGTAACAAAAGTTCGCGATCGCTTGTTAATTTGGTGTAAATTTCTCCGAGCCAATCTTGATAAGTTCTGAAGAGAATCGGTTTAATTTTAGGAAGAGTATTTTTATGAGCTAATTCTGGTTGTAATCCTGCTTCCAGTACAGAACTTTTCCCCACCCCTGATTGTCCATAAACAATCGTCAATCTATAACGGTTTTTATCTTCAAGTCGTTGAATGAGATAATCCACATCGTTTTGTCTGACTGAATGATGGATTTCTTTTGCAACTTTATTCTCCAAATCACCTGGATATAAAGCAGTATTAATGACTTCTTTATTTGCTTCTAATCGATTTGGCCCAATAAAAACTCGCAAGTTAAATTGACTTTCTATTTGTTGCTTTTCTAACTTATAGTTAAAAGCTTCGACATACTCTTTTTTGCGAAAATAAGCCAGACGCAAACTTTCCAAAATGTTGATATAAAGTTTAAGAGAATTACTAGGCTTAGCAATGTTTTTGGCATCTTTAAGTTTTTCAATTGCTTGAGAAATTTCCTTGAGATTGCGTAAAGCTTCTCCTAAAGTGAAAAGATACCAGCCTTTACAATAGGAAGATTCCCAAGTCAAATACTCCTGTTCTTGTTCTGAAGGATTAATGATAGCTTCTATGGCTTCTTTTTGCAATTTCAAAGCTTTTTGAGCCAGTTCTTTGGTTTCTTCCCAGTTTTTTTTGGCTCGTTCAACCTCAGCTAATAAACCGAGCGCTTGTGCTTCTCTAAACTGATCGCTGCGATCGGGATTTCGATGCAATTCCAGGGCTTCACTAGCAACTATTTTTAGTTCATTCCATCGCTCGTCTCCCTCGCTTTTAAAGGCTAAGAAGTGAAGAGAAAAAGCTAAAAAATTAATAAATTTAGCTGCTAAATCTAAACGATTTACTTCTTTAAAATCCCTAATGGATAACTCAAAATAATTCTTAGCAATTTGACCAGCACTTTCTTCTTCAAATGGATGGCGAACTGCACGAGTCAACCACCATAAACCAAGATAATGCTTGACATAACCGCATCGCTCTAAATTGCCAAAATTCTGATAGAGTTCTCTGCTTTTTTCGTAGTGAGAACGAGATTCCTGTAGTTTGGCTTCTTCCTGAAAATTATTGGCAGTTCGCCCCAAAACAAATTCCAAACCAGCTTCTAATTCTACTGATAAGGAAATTTTCCTATCTTTTAGTTCTTCTCTAGCCAAAATCAGTTCATTGTAATTAGATGAACCTTTTGCCCAATTGAACGCCGCATTAAATAGAAAAATCTGTTCGCGACTTTCTTTGATTTGAGTGAAAAATTCGTCTATTGTTTCATGAATTAACTGAATTAAGTCGCGATCTTCTAGTTCAAACTTGATGGTTGTTGCCCAACTATAAAAATCTGGCACCAAACGAATTATTTTGTGTAATATCTCATCGGTCAACCACAAAACTAAAGGAAAAGATAACTCTTGAGAAAATTTTTCCCGAATTTGGTTAGTAGCAATCAGAAGGCGATCAAGGTTTTCCAAAAATTCTAACCCTGATACCATTAAGACATCTGGAATTTGTTGATGTAAATTTAGCCTCATAATTGCTTGGTAAAGAGATAAATCTTTGCTCTCTAATTCGAGTTCTTGTACTGTTATATCCTCTTCATTTTTTAGCTGTTTAATAATGTCGTGACGCAAACGAGCGTAATTACACTGAGCAAAAATTAAGGAAAATTTCCCCCTACGATGAGTAATTCTTCGTTTGAGCCTGAGCAAAGAATCTTGATTGTTTTGTTTACTCATTGCTCTCCTTGAATTCTTCTGCATCCGCTAAGATAGGATTGATATCGTGCCAGATCTCTCCGTGTTCGTTGCGATATTCAAAAATAAACGAACTGCGGACAAGAATTTGATATTGTTCCTCTCCACTCGCTTTTTTTTGTTGAGTCACTTCGCGTAGTAGCTGCCATTCATGAGATTCAATTCCTTGTCTTAATTGATTGCGATTTTCGTTGATAATGCGATCAATCAAAGAGCGTGGAAAAGGAGGATCTTGCATCTCAAGGCATTGAGTTATATATCCTAGCAAAGTACGAATGTGACCGCCACTCATCTGACACAGATGGTCAAAAGTGTCAGGTTTATCGAATAGTTTTAAAATGAGATTGAGTCGTTGTTCTCGATCGCTTCTTTTTTCTTTTGTTGCTTCGGGAAAGGCTCTTGCTAGCACCATTTGTCGCAGTAACTCTATTCCTTCGTCACAAAGACTTCCATCTCGCTCTTTGACGCGAACCATTGGTAGTACTTGAGGACGAGTTCCAAATCGTTGTTTGATAATATCTTGATAGTTGGAGAAATTTAAAATTAGGGGCATTGTATAAACTAGATGACATTTTAATCCCTTCAAATGTTCCGCCCCATCAACAAATAATGATTTGGGTTGGTCGCGATTTGAATTACTAGAAGAAAAATATTCTGCCCGATCGAGATTATCTACAATAACAACCAGTCCAAGTTTTCCTTTTTTGCTTAACTCCTGTTGAGCAGGTATCAGCAATTCGTTATTAATTGCGTTGATAATATCAGTAATTCGCGGAGCCATATATTCCCGTAAAAGACTGCGAATAGAAGAATCATTTTTAGCGATTCCAGTAATTTCGCCAATCCCGAAGGAAATGGAATATTTATTCTTGTCAGATGTCCAGCCAATTTCGCCAATAACCGGCAATTTTTTAAATTTGAATCCTGTAACAGGAGAATTTAATAAATTAATAAAATTTTGAAGAATTTGTTTAAAGTTGCTAGGTTGAAGCCAGATATTCGCCTTGGTTTCAAGACTGCGAGTGATTTGATGAGTGATCGCTAATAAAACATCAGTAATTTCAACATCAGCCGTGTCAAATTCTTCTGTGCATTCAAATGAAACGACATGAAAACCTTGATTATTTAATTCTTTTTCGAGTTTCGATAACTCTGTTGATTTTCCACAACCAAAATGCCCAGTGAATAATTGACAAGTTGGTTTATCTTTCAAGCTAGAAATTCTTCGTTGTAAAGACTTAATGACATGACCACCTCGTACCTCGGAAAAATCGATGTATAAATTTTCATCATCAGAGCAATTCAGATCTAAAGTTAGATTAGGCGCGAATGCTTCAAAAAGTCGATCTAGATCTAGATTCATTGTTACCATTTTGCGTCACACATAATTTTTTTTTAGTATTACTAGATTAGGGAACTCAGTGAAATTTATTTATACTTGATCTGGGGATAAACTGAGCTTTTTGATATATAACAATCAGATTTTAATGGTGAGAAGTAGTGCGATCGAGACGCTTACGCACACCAGACGCGAGCAAGATGCTCCCACTGCATCTCACAAATCGAAAACGGCAGATGTCAAATGTAACGTCTATCCTGAATGCTCAATATACCTTTTTAATTCTTCAGCTAATTCCTCGAAAATTCCGTAGAAAAATTCTTAATTGCATATTGTCACCAACCTAAAAAACCTAGCCTACGTCTTGACTGGCTTTTACCTGAATCTGCTTAACCCGAACTCAGGTTATTACTACTAATTAAACGGACTGGATATTAGCCTATATATAAATTGCTTCCTACCAAAGCTAGCAAAATAGCAGCGATCGCGCCGATTGAAGTATTCAAAATATTGACAATTTCATTGGTCAGCCATTGCCATTTCGACTGTAGCGTAGCGCCTATGACACTTTCTAAATTAGTGGCGATAAAAGCAGCAATAACACACCAAATAATCCCCATGAGATTGATCGCGCCGATTCCCCACCCCAAAAACGCGATCGCAGCAGAAGCAATCATTCCTGCTAACGTTCCTTCTAAACTGACTGCGCCTTCTGTCCCTCGTGCAACAGGTTGTAGGGTGGTAATCAGAAAAGTTCTTTTGCCGTAAGCTTTACCCACTTCGCTGGCAGTGGTATCGGATAGTTTAGTTGCAAAGCTAGCAACGTAGCCTAGTAATAATAATTCTCTAATAGATGCATCTACAAATAAACTCGCTACCGCACAAATAGTTCCTGTCAGTGCCGAACCCCAGACATTTTCGGGGCCACGTTCTCCAGATCGCTTTTCTGCAATTCCTTCTGCTTCCTTTTGTGCCATCCCGATGCGAGTCACAGCAGAACCTACTAGAAAGTAGAACATGACCACTGCATATCCCTGCCAAGCAAACGTCCCCCAGACAAGAACGCCTAAAACCCAGGCATGAAGATATCCAGCAGGCGTGAGTAACTTTTTGGGGACAAGAAAGGCGATCGCCAGTAAAACTGTATTCAGTCCAACAGCAACTAGCCAAGCATTAGAAACATCAAAAGTCGAGAACATAAGTTCAGTTATCAGTAATCAGTAGGGGCAAGATATGCCTTGCCCTTAACAGTTATCGGTTATTTCTGTATTTCTCGCTATAACTCACTGTTTATACTGCTACCGTTTTACGGAGATAGCCCATTTCTTCAAGTGTTTGCCAGACTTTAGCGACACTTTCTTCTAAACTTTCTAAGTCGGTGCGGCATTCAACTTCGGGATTCAGGGGCGGTTCGTAGGGATCGTTAATTCCAGTAAAGGCTTTAATTTCCCCGTTTCTTGCCCGCTTATACAGTCCCTTAACGTCTCGATCTTCGCACACAGCTAAGGGAGCATTGACGAAAACTTCTACAAAATCGCCTATTCGTTGTCTAACTTCCTCCCGAATTTCCCGATAGGGAGAAATAGCAGAGACTAAAACGATCGCACCATGCCGAGTCAGCAGGTTAGCGACAAATCCAATCCGACGAATATTTTCATCGCGATCTTCCTTGGAGAATCCTAAACCTTTGGTTAAGTTCTCACGCACCACATCTCCGTCTAAGATTTCTACAGGATAGTCTTGTTCCCGTAGTTTTTGCTCGATTGCTTTTGTGATGGTGGTTTTGCCTGCACCACTCAAGCCTGTAAACCAGACGGTTACGCCACGCTGCTTCATGCTCGTTCTTCTGTTAATAAAGTTGTAGGACTAAGTTAAATAAATTAACACTAGTCTAAACGCATCATGCCCCATTTGCGAAGAGTAAAGCTAAAATATCTGACTGCTATTAGGCGGCTCTTATCCATTATGCTTGTAGAACTTTTGCCAATAACTCCGGTGCAATCCGAAAGCCAGCTTTCTGGGTGAGAGCCTCAATTACAGGCTGTAAGCATGAAAACTTACCGGATTGTTTAGCGCGAAGCAGAATGCCCAGAATGCCTGTTACCTGAAGTCCCAGAGATTTTGCGACCTTCCGCCCATCTCGCTCATCCAAGAGTGTCCATTCTGCTTGTAATTCCAAAGCTAGAGTGATCGCTTCGGCTTCTCCTCCATCCAAGGTTTGTCTCAATAGCTGAACGAGAGGTTGGTTACTGACAGGCTGGACTTGAATCCATCCAGCAGCAATGGCGGATTGAATGGGCTGAGAACCGGGTCGCTCTTCGTCAATTTTCAACTCGTCGAGAACAGCAGGCGGGATCTGAACCTGACCAAATTGTTGGCGTAACAAATCGAGTTGATCGACAATTGCCAGATTTAAGATCGGTGATGTGTTACTCACGATGGGCATAGGCTAGGTCGTCTTCCAGTTCTTCGGAGCCGTAGTGCCGTAACACTCCCCGTTGGGCGAGTAGCTGTCCAAATTCGTACTTATCCATTTGAGCTAATTCTCTGGCTTTCCCGAAGGACAGCAAATCCTGGGCGTAAAGGGCGATGGCTAGTTCATGTAAAAGTTCTTGCTCGATGCGTTGTTCTGGGAGACGAATCGCTTGAAGGATGGAGTCAGGAATGGAGAGTTTTAGGGTCATGGGTTTGGATGACAAGTTTTTGCACAAAATCTTGATGCTCTTGAGTCGTTAATCCCTGCTGCAAAACGGTTAAGACTTTAGCTAAATCTCCTGCTAATAATGCTGATTTTGCTAACCATAAGCCTGGAAAAATATGAGAGCAAATGATATTATCTGTATTTGGTTCAAGTTGAATGTACTCGCCTTTTTGTAAGCTAAACCAATCAAATTTACGGTCATAAACTCGCCAGACTAAATATTCTTGGACTTGATTGCGACGATACACTTTCAGTTTTTCATGCAAATCATAGGAAGCACTAGAAGCGGCAATTTCTACAATTAATTCTGGCACTCCTTCTAAATAATAATCCTGATTAATGCGCGATCGCCCGCCTACTTCTATTCTTAATAAAGCATCTGGTTGAGGTTCATTATCAGCATCCATGAGGACTGTGGCATTATCAGCTAAACCTACGCCCGGTGTCGCTGCTTTGTAGGTAGCTAACCAACCCATAATGTAAGCATGGGGTTCTCCATGACTTTTGATTCTCAATGGGGATGCCACGTAAACAACTCCTTCAATCAATTCTGCTTTTTTTAGATTAGGCATGGCATGGTAGCGCCGTTCAAATTCATGCCGAGTCAGCTTGTCGCCGTTTTCTAAGGGCGGAATTGTTAAAAGAGTAGAAGTTGTGTCAGCAGATATCATAATTTTCTTGATTATGGCGAGTTAAATCCTAATTTTTTCAATATTTTGGTCGCTAGGTTAGGAGAGGTTTGATAAGGTTTCGGTTTGCTGTCAAAGATAGGACGTTTTTCAGGTTCGTGAAGATAACGGTAATGCAAGAAAATATCTCGATAGGGAAAGCTAATATTTTCTCCCGCACAAGTTCGGGTAAAAACTTGAGAAGATATGCCGATGTAGTGAAGATAGGTTAATCGATTGACTTTGTCATAAAGAATATTATCTTTAGCTTTAAAATGCTTAGAAGTGACGCTACAACCCGTTCTTTTATTTTTTGGTAATTGGAGAGCAAAATTATAAATCGAGCATTGCGATCGCATCATCATGTAATTAATCAGAGTTTGATCGGGAGCCATTGAATAGAGAATTTCTGCTTCTCCGCTTTTCAGTTGCTCAAGCAGCCAATTTCTTTTATCTTCGTCAAATAAATCTTTTTTAGAGGCGTAAAATCCTGAACAAAAAATTTCGGATTTAATTCGCTTTAACGGAAAAATTTTGCTTAGTTTTGGAGAGGAAACCTCATAAACATGAGTAGGATCTTTGTGCTGAAAGTCGTAAACAACACAATCATTTTGCTCTAATTGGGCAAAAATTGGCTCAACCGAATCCAACAGTAAAGTATCAGCATCCATGTAGAGGAAGCGATCAAAGGGGCCGTCAAAAGCACCATAACGCCGATGAGTGCCAAATCGATGATATCCTTGACTTCCTACTTGACTCCAGCGTAGACGAGCCGTCGGATGAGTATCCCAAGCCGCCTGAGCAAAATTATCCCATTTTTGCATGGAGTTGCGATCGCTATATAGCTGTACATGAGGACGTTTAGGAATCTCTGCGGCAATTCTTTCGCTGTTGTCGTCGTAGGGATAGATGCAGACGGGAAATTCTGAACCCAAAATGGCTTCAATACTGTTGAGTAAAGCAATTAATTGGTCGTAAACTCGGTCATTGGCTAGGGTACAAATTCCATCAATAACTAGAATTTTTCCACAAAATCGGACAGCCATGCCAACAGATTAAGCTTGTGAAGAATAATCTGCCTTGCTTGGGCGATCGCCTCTTTTGCCTCATGCCAAGCATCTGCATTAGCTGTCACTTCTTTAATGTAAGCTATACCCCGCTCATCGAGACTCGGCAAACGTAAAAAGCTTCCTGGCGGCAATAATTTATCCGCCGCTTTCCCTCCGTAATAAATCGGCAAACACCAGGCTAGAAGTGCATCCCAAAGCTTTTCGCTGGCGTACCATTCATTGTCTGCATAGTTTTCCAGCGCTAGATTGTAATAATAGGGTGCCATAGCACTCCATTTGTTGTTAACGCTACCGTAAGCATTGGCCCAATCTGGCAAACGCCGTCCGTACAAATCGAAGTTTATGGCATTCTCTCTCAACAGCTTGAGAAATTGCAAACGCTGGCGATGGTTTTCTGTGCGATCGATGCCGGAAGTAATCCAACTGCAAAAGCGAGGTTTTTCTGGAATGCTCATTTCGTTCAACTCTCTGAAGGAGTTGCCGATGTACCAGATAGCTGGCATATAGTCGGGATTGGGGGCAAAATTATCGGGCCCAGAAACATAGCCGCAATACTTAATAGCTGCTTGATAATTGGCTTTGTTGGTTGGAATGACTTCTTTAAGGGGAGGTTCTCTTAATAAGTAAATAATACGTTCTTGAGGAACACCTCTTAATAGGGAAGAGACTGTTGGGGGTGCCGGCTTTTTTTTTGTTCGCCAGCGTTTCCACCACGGTAGAGATGATCGCTGACGCGATCGCGGAAAATCATATTGATACAGGAGCAAAAAATCTGGCTGATCTGCTTTTGCTAGCATTTGAATATTTTTCCATATGCCAAAGGGATAGGGTGTTTGCCTCCACAACCAGTCTGCTTGGTCATCGAGTCCCTGATAGCTACTGAGCATGCCAACAATTTTTTGACTCACCCAATTGCTCCTTTTAACCGTGAAATAGACTTGTCCATTTTACAGTTAATTGCCGAATCAATGACTGAGCAGTTTCTTGATTCTCTTCCGCAAGCGTGATCGCTGCTCAATTTTTTTTGCGTGAAACTGTATTTTTTTTCTTGCCTCCTCTACTGGCAAGTCAACTAAAAATTAAAATCTTTTGTATAAAATGATTAAATATACTAAAGTATATGCTATCGCTTTTTATAGCAGTAATATTAAATATCTTAACTAATGCAAATTAACTAATCAATAAAAAAATAAAATCAAAAATCATAATTATAAACAGATAAAATTAATAGCTAATTTAAAATATATTTTCTTCTTTGTTTAATTTTATTTGCATTTTTTTAAACATAAAATAATCTTAAATACTCTTTTTATTATCAGAGGTGATAGCCAATGACTACCTTCAGAATAGGAATTGCCGGCCCAGTTGGATCGGGAAAAACTGCTTTATTAGATGCTTTATGTAAATCGTTGCGAGATACTTATCAAATTGCTGTGGTTACTAATGATATTTACACTCAAGAAGACGCACAATTTTTAGTCCGTTCTCAAGCCCTAGAGCCGAGCCGCATTCTTGGTGTAGAGACAGGTGGCTGTCCACACACTGCCATTCGAGAAGATGCTTCAATGAACCTAGCCGCGATCGAACAATTAGAGGAACGCTTCATCAATCTAAACTTAGTATTTCTCGAAAGTGGTGGGGATAATCTAGCAGCAACTTTTAGTCCTGAATTAGTTGATTTAACAATTTATGTTATTGATGTCGCAGCAGGTGATAAAATTCCCCGTAAAGGAGGCCCAGGTATTACCAAGTCAGATCTTTTAGTGATTAATAAAATCGATCTGGCTCCTTTAGTCGGTGCAGATTTAAAGGTAATGGAAAGAGATGCCAAAAAAATGCGAGGCGATCGACCTTTTGTCTTCACAAATTTAAAAACCAAAGAGGGATTAGAGTCCGTTAAAGACTTCATCAAACTTCACATGGGGAGCTAGGAATTAACCAATTCTTAAACTCCTATAAAATTGTATCTAAAAATACAATCAAGAGGATCGCCTAGCTCTACTATTCACACTCAGCCTAGATTGGCGTTTCCTCCTCACCGCATCTTGGAGCAATTCAACACAATTTACAAAGGATAATCAATTGTAAGTATGAAAAAGCGATTGGGACGACGGAAATTTATAATTTATGGTTCTGCTACCTTGGGAACCAGCTTACTCCTTAAAGCGTGTGGGGGAGGTGGAGGCGAGACTACAACGACCTCAGCGCCAACCACAGCACCGACAACGGCTGCTAGTCCTGTCAGTAGCGGCGAGACGATTAAAGTAGGGATTCTCCACTCCCTAAGCGGTACGATGGCAATCAGCGAAACCACCGTCGTCGAAGCAGAAAAGCTTGCCATCAAAGAAATTAATGCGTCTGGTGGCGTTTTGGGCAAACAAATAGAAGCCATTGAGGAAGATGGGGCATCCGATTGGCCCACCTTTGCAGAAAAGGCAACTAAACTGATTGATGAGAATAAAGTCGTCACCATTTTCGGTTGTTGGACTTCTGCGAGTCGTAAAGCGGTTTTACCCGTCTTCGAGTCCAAAAATCATATGTTGTGGTATCCCGTCCAATACGAAGGACAGGAATGCTCTAAAAATATTTTCTATACAGGTGCGGCCCCCAACCAACAGATCGAACCCGCAGTCGATTGGCTATTGCAAAATAAAGGCAAGAAGTTCTTTTTAGTCGGTTCTGACTACGTTTTCCCGCGTACTGCCAACACGATTATCAAAGAACAACTCAAAGCCAAAGGCGGCGAAATGGTAGGAGAAGATTATCTTCCTTTGGGCAATACCGAAGTTACACCCATTATCACCAAAATCAAACAGGCGTTACCCGATGGCGGAGTGATCTTTAACAGCCTCAACGGGGATAGTAACGTTGCTTTCTTCAAACAAATTCAGGCGGCTGGATTGACCCCTGATAAGTATCCCACCATGTCTGTCAGTATCGCCGAAGAAGAAGTCCGACAAATCGGAAAAGAATATTTACTCGGTCATTATGCAGCTTGGAACTATTTCCAAACCGTAGATACTCCTGCCAATAAAAAGTTTGTCGAAGCTTTCAAAGCAGAATACGGACAAGATCGAGTGACCAACGATCCGATGGAAGCTGCCTATATTATGGTTTACTTGTGGAAACAGGCAGTTGAAAAAGCGGGAACGGCCGACAACCTTGAAAAAGTCCGCGCTGCTGCTATTGGCCAAGAATTTGATGCACCAGAAGGGAAAGTCAAGATGGCTGCCAATCACCACATCTCCAAAACGGTACGTATCGGCGAAGTTAGAGATGATGGTCTGTTTGACATTGTTTGGTCAACTGAGGGGCCAGTCGATCCGATTCCCTGGAATCAATACGTTCCCGATACGAAGGGTTACGCCTGCGACTGGACAGATCCCAATAAAGGCGGAAAATACAAAGCATCCTAATTCAAGGTGATTGGTGATTGGTGAGAAGGTGATTGGTGATTGATGATTGGGAGCAGAGGGAGCAGGGGAGCAGGGGAGCAGAGGGGCAGGGGAAGCAGAGGAGAAACAATCCTTTCATCCAAAATCGGGAGAATCCAAAATCGGGAGAATCCTTTCATCCAAAATCTAAAATCCTTTCATCGGGAGAATCTAAAATCCAAAA
>CAYTUO010000004.1:25381-31595 GCA_964441015.1 uncultured Pleurocapsa sp. | reverse complement strand
CAAGAAAACATTCCATTCTTGCAGCTTGCTTATATCAATATAATTTGTAATGATTATCGCCGAACCGAAAAGCGCTAATAATGAGGGGACTAAAGGCAGCCACCAACTATTGAGAAAAGCAACATAGCTAACCCCGATTAAAAAGATGATTAAACTTAAAGTCCCTAGAAAAATTATAAAAAAGAGTTGAATAACCTTTTGGGTTTTTCGCCATTGCCAACTCCAAACAGCTTGTAAAATAACCCACCAGGAAATCCATAAGTACTCTAAGTAATCTGGAAGAACTTTGATGAGAGAACGGTTATCCAATACTGTACTCAGAATTTGGCTGACGAGATTTGCCTGAATTTCTACGCCATAAGTCAGCTTAGGAGTTGCAAACAGACCTTGGCTATAAGGAGTAGAGAAGTAGTCTTTAATACTAATGGCTACAGAACCTACCAGAACAATGTGATCGCGCATTAACTTAGAATCAAAACTACCTTCTAAAATATCGCTAAATGAAATATGCTGAAAACTTTGGGCAGCCCCTCGAAAATTAAGCAAGATTTGATATCCACCCGCATCAGTATTGCTATAACCGCCATCATTTTTCTCGAAGGGGTAAAATACGGTTTTTCCTAATTGCATCCAACCCCCGTCGGAGGAAGCAATTGGAGTAATTTTCTCTTTTTCTAAGTACTTTAGCGCTACTGCCAATCCTAAACTAGGCAAATTTTCCTTTCCCGGAGCCATCGGAAACAAAAGAGCGCGACGGAGTACCCCATCTCCATCAAGGATGAGATCGCTACTGCTGGTTTGTCCCAACGCTTCCAACACTGGCGGGGGGTTAATAGTGGAATAATATCGATCTTCGATGACTTTCTCAACCCCGATGAGATTGGGAGTCGTTTTAAAAACTTGTACTAAATCTTCGTGACCGGGTTGTACGGGGATATCCCGATAAATATCTAAACCGATGACTCTCGGCTGTTGTTCTCTAATCTTATCGAGTAATTTAGCCAAAGTGCGATCGCTAATAGGCCATTGCTTCAGCTTTTGAATGTCTGTTTCTTCTATCCCGACAATAACGATCCTATCGTCCCTTGCCTCTAAAGGACGGAGTTGAAAGAATAGATCCAATGCCGTCCATTCCAGGGGTTGCAACCAGCCAGCAAGACGAATGACAGCAATTAACCCAGTTATGCTAGGAACTGTGAAAATCGCGCCTCGCCAGTCCCAAGCTAATTTTCTGAGCGTCTTCCACACTTGACAAGATTCCTGAAGGCTTTCTGAAGATTTCTGCATCCTTACAAAAGCTAACCTCAGTAATCTCAAAACAGCAACCACCACAAGGCATCAATTTGTAAAATTTAATCGAAAAAAAGTGGTAAACCTCCGATAAGGTCGGGGATTGATGCTCGTCGGACGTTTGGGCTGTTGACGAGAAACTCTTAATAAAAATTTATAAATTGCGATCTTGCCAATTTTTGCTCACAACAGATGGATCGCCAAAAGAAACAAAATATTCGCTCGGATCGCAACTTGACCGATTGCACAATCTCAAATTTCTTAAATAATCCAATTAATATTCTCATAACCTTCCCGATCTTTATTCTCAAAAAGGGATGTATCCGCTCACAAAAAAACTCTGTTA
Organism: uncultured Pleurocapsa sp.; assembly: GCA_964441015.1. GTDB lineage: Bacteria > Cyanobacteriota > Cyanobacteriia > Cyanobacteriales > Microcystaceae > Hydrococcus. Next base: position 29,959 of record CAYTUO010000004.1, on the reverse strand, counting down.
GGTATAAATCTTCTCCAAGTGAGAATGTAGGATATCGGATGAAAAGGTTATCCTAGAAGGAGAAAATTTCGAGCCAAAAACGACATTCTTAGTCAATTAAATATTAGGGATTTATTATGCATTCTGTTTTATCAGTTAAAACCGAGGCAGGTAAAAGCTTTGATTATGCAAGTCTGGATGACGATACTTCGTATTATGTCCAACAGCAAACGGAAGAGATTAGAGGGCTGATGAAAAAAACTGCCCAGGGTATTATCGAAATTGGGCAGAGATTGATTGAAGTAAAAAAGCGTTTGGGATATGGAAAATATCGACAATGGATAGAGGCGGAATTTAATTGGGGAAAATCAACTGCCAACTCTTTTGAAAATGTTGCAAGGCGTTTTTCAGATGTCCAAAATTTGGACAACTTTGCTCTCTCTGCCCTTTACGAATTAGCCGCACCTTCAACTCCTGAAAGGGTAAGAGAAGAAGCGATCGCCCGTGCCGATTCAGGAGAGTTTATTAGCTACACAACCGCCAAAGAAATTCGCCAAAAATCTACTTCTGCTGGGTTAGAGTCGCGATCGCAACTAGCAAAATCTTCTCACTCAGAAGCGGAAATAGCACCAAAGTCCCTCTCCATAGCACTTGAATCGCAGCAGATAGCTAAAGAACCCACCCGTTTAGAGTCTTCTAAAATTATCGCTATCCATCCTCAAGAGCATCAACAGCCATCCGTTGTGCCAGAAAAGACAGAGACTCCGATCTCCTATCCGACAACATTGACAAAATCCCAACTCGTCCAGCCTGGAAGTTGGTGGCAGTTTGAAGAGCGCCATTTGCTCTATTGTGGCGATCCCCATTCCTCGCAATTTCAAGCTCGATTGCCGCAGCAAATTGCGCTAGTTATTGCTTTTCCTGCTACTGCTGATTGGCAGTTAGGAACTCTCGCTTTAAGAGCTAAATCGGCTTTGACGCTATCTAGCACCTACCAGGATCTCGATTTGAAACTCTTGAGAGACTTGATACAAAACGCTTTGGATCTCTATACCGATGAGGGAGAAACGGTACTTTTCTCTTACCTCCTCGATCCAGCCTTACTATTGCTAGCTCATCAACTCGACTGCCATTGTGCGATCGCCGAACCGAATCCCGATCGCTGCGAAGCCATGATTCAGGCTTGGACTCAAATGGGGCGCAAGGTTGAACTCAAAAAGTAAGAACTTCTACAGCGATTCTTGTTGACTCAGTTGACGCTTGAGAAGCGATCGCGTACCCTGAACTCCTAAGATGAATAGGCTCGGTATGAAAGAAGGTTCGGGAACGGAGCGACAAGTCGCCACGGGATGATTGGGAGCTTCATCCAAAATATTTATACTGCGGACTGTTGGCTCGCAGAGATGTATTTTTTCTTAACAAATAATGTTGTTTGTAAAACTTATTTGTTGAGAAACTGCTGGCGATCGCTGAAATACAAAGAGAGAAAGATTTCGATTGAGCCTTGTTGGCCTATGAGTAAGCCAGAAAAAATGACAAATTAGGCGCAAACAATAACAATCCAAAAACAAGATAAAAAATTTGATTTTGTAGCAAAAATAGCTTGACAATGATTCTCCGTTGCTATTAATGTCTATAGTTGGATTTTGAATTGAAAATAATACTAGCCATTACCTAACTTACTTTACTGTTGCGGCGAAGCAGTACTATCGCTTTAACAAGGCAGGGGTTGTACATACGATAGAAATAAATCTATTCCCAAATTCGGATTTCTATCATTGTGTCAACACACAATACCTGAAATAAACAACATCAAAATCTCACTCACTTTGACCAATCAAACAAGAAACGAATACTAACTAATTCTAAATGCTATGCAACTTTTATTGGTTGAGGGCGATCGAAGATCGATGTTCGGGTTAATGGCTCAAAACACTACCCGTCTAAAGTGACAGGAGCAGATGTAGAAGCCTGTGATTATGTGGTTAAAACAGTTTATGGTATCAGCTATCACTTTCGGGCAAATCTCTAAACAAAGCTTTCCTAACTTGGGTTGGCGCTTGCTGCTTGCGTATCTAATCGCGATGGCAAGTATTTTTGGCATATCGACAACTGCATTGTATATTTTTTTTTCCAGCAGTCTAGAGCGTCAGTTAGAGCGGCAATTGCTAACTCTAGCTCAAGCAGCAGTTCCCAATTTTGAAACAGTAAAAACCAGAGGACGACAGAGCTTCGATAGAAACCTACCTTGGCGTAGCTTGTTCTCCGAGCAAGAACAAAGTCTAGAATGGTTCGACGCTAACGGGCAACTTCTCGCTAAAGAAGGCTCGATTTTCCCTAAAACCCCCTTAGTTAAAGAACTTTCATCTTTACGCCTCCAAGAAGGCTCCCCCTTGTTTCAACAACACGGACAGATTCGCAGCGTGATGATCGCCGTGTATGCTGATGAGAGTGACGAAAATCTGCTGCGGCTAGAAGGTTATATTCGGGCTAGCGAATCTACTCAAGAAATCTCAGCCGAGTTAGATCGACTTCGAGTGGTATTGAGCTTGGGAGGAAGCACGATTTTAATGATTGTTGGCGTTAGCAACATTTATCTAACTCGTGCCGCTCTTAAGCCAACTCTTGAGAGCTTTGGGCGACTCAAACAGTTTGCGGCTGACGCTTCTCACGAGCTACGCAACCCTCTAACGAGAATCAGTGTTGCCACTGAGACGATTCTCATCCGTCCAGAAAAATTTAGCCCCTCCGATATTAGAAAACTCGCGATCGTTACCAGTGGAGTCGAGCAGATGAAACGTTTAGTCGAGGATCTGCTTTTTCTGACTCGGATTGATGCGATGGCTGAGTCGGCTTCGCTAGAGGGTTCGCCTATCCTTCTCAACGAACTGCTAGAAGATTTAGCAGAACAGCTTAAACCTCAAGCACAACGTAAGAGAATTAATTTTCAGGTTCGCTTGAGCGCCGATCTATGGGTTAAAGGCGATCCCAACCAACTCAATCGTTTGTTGATTAACCTACTAGAGAACGCTTTTAAGTATACGAGAGAAGGAGGAAGAGTGACGCTTTCTCTGAAAAAGTTAAGGCAGAGCGTTGCTGTCTCGGTAGAAGATACTGGCATCGGGATTGCATCAGAACAACTTCCGTTTGTTTTTCAGCGTTTCTGGCGAGCTAAATCAGCACGGCAGCAAGAAGGTTTGGGGTTGGGCTTAGCGATCGCGCAGAGCATTGCCAAAGGACACGGAGGAGAAATTACAGTCAAAAGTCAAATAGGAGTAGGAACCTGTTTCCAGGTGCGTCTTCCCCTGGCTGAGCCAGGCTCGGTTAGAACGTTAACAAGAAAGGGCAAGGCTTGCCTTGCCCATACAGTTATCAGCGAAAGTGAAAAAGGGGATTAATTGATAATTGATAACTGTCAAGCGGATTCTAGCATCGGGAAAGACGACGGATGGACTAGCAACTCCGCAGTAGAGTATTTCTCGACCATCTCCCGCGTCACCGTGAAATGGCGGATATCTTGGCGAGCGGGTAACTCGTACATTACGTCTAGCATGAGTTCCTCAATGATACCCCGCAGCGCTCTCGCACCCGTTTTGCGTCGATAAGCTTCCCGCGCGATCGCCCGCACGGCATCCGGTTCAAACTCCAATTGAACGCCATCCATCTTCAGCAGCCGTTGATATTGCTTGAGCAGGGCATTGCGAGGTTTAGTCAAGATGTCCACCAAAGCAGCTTCATCGAGAGGCTCTAACGCCGCCATAACCGGAAGCCGACCGAGAAATTCGGGAATCATGCCAAACTTAACGAGATCGTCTGTTTCGATGCGTTGCAAAAACTCGGCTTTTCGCTTTTCCTTAGACTGAACTTCTTCGGTTCTCACAAATCCCAAAGATTTCTTGCCTTTGTCAGTTCGCTGCCCGACAAATTTTTCTAACCCGACAAAAGCCCCACCGCAGATAAAGAGAATATTACTGGTATCGAGTTGAAGGCATTCTTCGTGGGGATGCTTGCGTCCGCCTTGAGGCGGTACATTGGAGATCGTTCCTTCGATCAGTTTTAGCAGGGCTTGCTGCACGCCTTCCCCAGAAACGTCGCGGGTAATGGAGGTGTTTTCGCCTTTACGAGCGATCTTGTCGATTTCGTCGATGTAAATAATTCCCCATTGTGCCCTTTCTACATCCATGTCAGCTACCTGAAGCAGTCGCAAGAGAATCGTTTCCACATCTTCTCCCACATAACCCGCCTCGGTCAGGTTAGTCGCATCTGCCACGGCGAAGGGCACGTCGAGGATTTTGGCTAGCGTTTGAGCGAGCAGGGTTTTGCCGGAACCTGTCGGGCCGAGCAGGAGAATATTAGATTTTTGTAGCTCAACAGCTTCATCGCCTTGAAATCGAGTGGCACTGAGACGCTTGTAGTGGTTGTAGACAGCGACAGAGAGGACTTTTTTCGCCCTGTCTTGACCGATAATGTATTCGTCCAAATACTCTTTTAGCTCTGTCGGTTTGGGCAATTGCTCCCAAGGGAAGCGGGCTGGGCGATCGCGGTGACTGAAGGCTGGTTCTTCCTGTGAGGAGGTAGAAGGATTAGTTTTTTCTACTT
>CAYTUO010000004.1:8560-25371 GCA_964441015.1 uncultured Pleurocapsa sp. | reverse complement strand
TCGACGATTTCATTACACAAATCGATGCATTCATCGCAGATGTAAACTCCCGACCCTGCCACCAATTTCTTGACCTGCTCTTGGCCTTTACCACAAAACGAACATTTTAAAAGGGAATCGTATTTCATAAAACCTATGTGCCTTTTTAAATTAAAGATTGTCAGTCTCTTTCCTCGCCTATAAGTGCGATCTTTTAAGCAGCGTGCCTTCGGATTGCTCGCTCGGCCCAATGACTTTGACCGATGAGGTTGGCGATCGCATCGAGAAACTCTTGCTCAATAAAGGGTTTCGTCAAGTAAACCGCCGCCCCCAAACGAATTGCCAACTCGCGATGTTTGGGGTTGCTGCGGGAGGTGAGCATGGCGATGGGAATTTTGGCAAGCGCGGGGTCTTGGCGGCACTCGCCGAGAAACTCAAACCCGTTCATTTTTGGCATTTCAACATCGCTGAGAATCAGTTGCACCCTAGAGCCAGACCGCAATTGTTCGAGGGCTTCCCAGCCATCTCTAGCTTGCAAAACGCGATAGCCAGCTTTCTCCAAAGAAATTGCCAACATTTGCCGGACAGTAATCGAGTCATCAACCACTAGTACGGTAGGAGCAGGGGTAGCTGACGGTTTAGATGCGATAGCTGTCGCTGTTGCCCGTTCCTCTTGGACGTACTCAAGCAAAGCAGCCCCATCAATAACGGGAAGCAAACTGCCATCGCCCCAGATGGTACAGCCATAGGTATAGCGAGGGGGCGCGATCGCGCTTCCGAAAGGTTTGATCGTCAGTTCTTGCTCTGGCCCCAGGCGATCGATTTCTAGGGCAAAAAATTGCTCCTCTGCGCGAATGACCAGCATTGGCGAGGCGGTCGATGGAGCGACGAATAAAGATTTATTGGGAGGCATTTTGGGCAGCGAGCAGCCATAGTCTAACAGGTCAGCCAGCCGATAAATGGGGATTTGTTGTTCCCGCCAGCACAACAATCGCTGTGTTTCTAATTCTTCCGTCTGGTCGGCTTTGGGAATGACAACTTCTTCTATCGTATCGGAAGGCAAAGCCAAGGCAGTAGAACCAACCATACAGATCAGGAGTTTGGTTATCGTCAGCGTTAGCGGCAGGCGTAGGGTAAAGGTAGTTCCCCGTCCTGGCGAGGAAGTGACGGCGACAGTCCCTTTGAACGCTTGCAATTGAGAGCGTACCACATCTAATCCCACTCCCCGTCCAGACAGTTCGCTCACTTGGCTGGCGGTGGAAAATTCTGGCTCGAAAATAAACTCAGCTAAACGCTCTTTGGGCATCGCTGCTAATGCTTCTGGGGTTATCCACCCGCGTTGGAGCGCTTTTTGGCCAATTTTCTCGAAATTCAGTCCTCGACCGTCATCGCCGATCTCGATAATTGTTTGATTGCCCTTGTGATAGGCGCGAATTTCAATCTGACCTTCTTCTGGTTTGCCTACCCTGCCGCCGCATCTGGGGGGGTTCGATGCCGTGGTCGAAGGCATTGCGGAGCAGATGTAGTAAGGGATCGTGCAGTTTTTCTATAATTCCTTTATCAACTAAAACTTCTGTACCGCTCAATTTTAGGTTAACGGGTTTGTTGTATTTGACGGACAAATCGCGCAACCCGCGCGGAAAGCGGTTGAATACTTCGCCGATGGGTAGCATCCTCGCCCACATTAGCTCGTCCTTTAGAGAATTGAGGGTTTGACGCTGGTGAGCGATGCTTTGATGAGACTGTCTGGCAACCAAAGTAGCATCTTCAATTGCTTCCTTAAGCTGCATCATTTCTTCGAGTACTCCTTGAGTCAAAGAGTATATTTTCTCATAGCTGTCCAGTTCTAGCGCGTCAAAATCGTTATGGCGAGTCATTGGTTCTTGAGCGATCTCTTTGAGTTGGCGATCGCGCTTTTGCTTCAGCCGCGTTTTATGGGATAAATCTTCATATTTAGAAATTATATTCTGAAATTGAGCATATTTATCGCTTAAGCCCCGTACAATTTGCTGTAAATGCTCGTTTTGTAAAGAAAGACTGTTGCGGTTGATGACCAGTTCGCCAACGAGATTATTCATCTGTTCCAAGCGGTTTAAGTCAACCCGCACGGAAATGTTGGCACTTGAGGGGTTAACCGAGTTAGAGGGAGACGGAGAGGGGAAAGGGATGACGGCAGCAATGGGATTTGAATTTTTGTTTTGAGAGGGTTTAGCTAGTTCCGGTTTAGGTTCTAAAGAAGTGGGATCGATCGCGAAGGTTTCGAGAGCAGGCATTTGCATGGTCAGGGCAGAACCGTCCTCAGTCGAGGTCAACAGTTCCTCTAAAGAAAGCGCTTCTGCTTCATTTTGAACGGGAGTCCGTGCAAATTCGACGAGGGCAGCAGAAGGCTCGCCGCCTCGATCGCGATCGCCTGCCAACACGGCGGCTCGTCCTGCCTGAAAGTCATTCAGTGCCAGTTCGACGATCTGTAAGGCTTGTTCGGGACAAGCGTCGAGGGCATCATGGGCAGTTTGGGCGATCGCTTGAAAGCCGGGAAGGTTCAGGATCTCGGCAAATCCGGCAAATACTTCTGCCTGCGCCCGCAATTCTCCAGCTACCTCGTAATTGACTGGATCGGCGAGGATCTTGGCGAGGCGATCAAGTCCTTCGGCAACATCGACCTCAAAAATAGAGGCGACCAGATCCACACCCAAGTCAGAGGAGCTAGGCAAATAACCCTCAGCCATCTTCAGGGCATCTCCCATCCGTTCTTCAATCCGAGCCAAGAGGGGAACGGCAGAGGATATAGCCGATTCCCAGTCGCACTCGCCCGTGGCAATCTGTTCCATTAACGGCTCTTTCAGGCAATCGAAAGCCTCCAGCAGCAAGCTTTCTAGCTGCGTGTCTATTTCTACGGTTTCGTTAGAAAGAGCTCTGAAGATATCTTCGAGTCGGTGAGCTAAAGCTTTGACTGCCTCTAGTCCGGCGCTAGCCGCTCCCCCTTTGAGGGAATGGGCAGATCGCATGATTTCGTGAACTTTAGCGGGGGTGCGCTCTTGTCTGAGCGTCAGCAACCCCGATTCGATCGCCTGCAATAAGTCGGGAGCTTCTTCAATAAAAAACTGATAGGCTGCTTTGCCACTCGCCACGTTGACCATTTTTAACGTCCTCTTAATACTCCTAGATTGTGACTTCTACAACGAACTTATTGGACTTTGAATTGACTGACATCCTTTTGGAGTTCTTGAGCGACTTTCAGCAATTCCTTAAAAGAGGCGGAGACTGAAGACGTTTCTTTTGAGGTTTTATGGGCGATCGCGGCTACCTCGACCATCGTTTGCGCTACCGCTTCCGAGTCGCGAGATTGCAGCACAGTCGCTTTGGCGATCGCGGTGACTATGGCATTAATCTGAGCGCTGGCTGCTTTGATTTGCTTCAAACTGAGGCGGGTTTCGTCTAACACTTCGGTTCCGGCCACCACTTGTTCGGTTCCTTCATCCATTGCGGTTACTACCTCTCTGGTTTCTCGTTGGATGGCAGCAACCAGCCTTTCGATTTCGCCAGAGGCTTGAGCCGACTGCTGTGCCAGCGATCGCACTTCTTCGGCAACCACGGCAAACCCTTTACCCTCTTCTCCAGCACGCGCCGCTTCGATGGAAGCATTGAGCGCCAGCATATTAGTCTGAGCAGCAAAATTACCAATTAGATTGACGATTTTAGAGATTTCTTGGGAAGTTTCCCCCAATCGCTTCACTTTCTTGGCCGTATCTGCGACTGTCTCTCTGATTGAGATCATTCCCTCTACCGTTCGATTCATGGCTGCATCTCCAACTTCTACGGTCTGAGTGGCTTGTTGGACGACAGTTTCTGCCTGCTCGGCGTTAGCAGCAACGGTACGGATCGAGTCAGCCATCACTTGAATTCGCTTGAGAGCCGTCATAATTTCCCTTGACTGCCTCAAAGCGTCTTCTGAAAGCATCTTAGCGCTTGCTTCATTGCCGACAGTAGTGGCTGCTACTTGTTTGGCGGCGGCTTGAACTTGATTGACGATCCGGCTTAAGTTTTCGACGGTGAGGTTGTATGAGTCAGCCAGCGTACCAATTTCATCTTCGGTGACTTTCGCTCGAATCGTCAGATCTCCCTTACTGATTGGCTCTACTTCTACGAGTAAATCTAGCACCCGATTCTGCAATTGTTCTTTAGCATTCTTTTGCTGCTCCAAGAGATTCGCGCGGTCTAACGCCAGTCCAACTTGCGAGGCAACCTGTGCCAGTAAGTCAACTTCTGCTTTCTCCCAATCGCGCACGCCAGAACACTGATGGGCAATTAACAAACCGAAGAGTTCCCCACCAACCAGAATCGGCGCGACGACATTTGCTTTGACATCAAAAAGCTCCAGTTGTTTGAGGTGGCAGTCCGTCAGACCAGCCTTGTAAATATTGGCAACTGCCAGCACGCGACCGTTCTTGTACTTATCGATTAATCCGTTTGTAAAGCAAGGGTCGGTAATTTCTGCTCCAAGGGTGCGAGGGAATTTACTGACAACCGATTCGGCAACAACTCTACCTTTCCAGAATCGGTCGAAGCGATAGATCAGCACTCTGTCTGTCTGTAACGCTTGGCGAGCTTCACTCGCGGCGATATTTAAGATGGCGCTGCGGTCAAACGTTCCGGCAATTTTGACAGTAATATCTTTGAGGAGCTTAGAACGCAGCGCTTCGACGGCAGATTTTTCGACGTACATTCCCAGCTTGACAGCCATATCGTTGATATTAGCTCCCAAGATGGCAATTTCGTCTTCTCCTTTTACCTCTAAACGGGTTCCTAATTTTCCTTGTCCAATTTTTCTGACTGCGCTAGCTGCCTTCAAAATCGGGCGAGTGCCTCGGTCAGCTAGGATAGCCGCGATCGCGCCTACCAGCAAGACGGCTGCTCCCGTTCCCAGCAACAGAGTCCAGCGCAATTCTTTGAGCGGCGCTAACGCTTCATCGAGCGAACGCGAAACGATCAAGCTCCAACCAAAACCTCGCGTTCCCTCTAATCCTTTGATCGGAGCTAAACTAACCAAAGCATTTTCTTGGTCGTTGTTGTCCCAGATCCTTTGGGTGGCGACCAAATTTGTTGCGCCTTGGTCGCTCCCCATAGCTGTTTCAAGCTCAAAAACTCGCTCGATCAACTGGGGCAATTCCTTGAAATCTCCCTGAGCCGTCTGACCTACCTGATCGGCTTCATCTGCGGCAAATACGATTCCGTCAGATCCGCTCAGCCGATATTCCAACCCTTGGGCTTGCAGGTATTGAAACTGCTTGTTTAAATGTTCGGTCGGCATGCGAAGGCGGACGACACCAAGCAACTTGCCAGTTCCCCACTCTTTAATGGGGGCAGCGATTTCCAAGCTGCTTTTGCCAGATAAAGGAGCCACTTCGGGATCGTTAATGGCAACAGACTTAGTCGCGATCGCACGTTGGAAATACTCTCGATCACTGTAGTTGTCCTTCGGGTCGAACGGACGCTCTGATTTAGACTGGAATAGCAGATTTCCCTTGAGATCGAAAACGACAATGCTGTCATATTCTCCATCTCTAGCATCGATGAAACTATTGAGTAATGAAATCTTCTGCTCGATCGAAGCTGCCGCACTTAGTTTGGCATCGGTTAAGAGGGGCGAGTGGGTGATGGTTTCAGCGTCATCGACCAGTCGATCAACTCGATTTATCAACGCATTTCTAATCCCGACGGTGCGGTTCTCTTGCTCGGTGATAATTTGCTCTCTTATAGAATGACCAGCTATTTTATAGGCGATGCCCCCCACGGCGGTTACAGGAATCGCGCCGATGGCGATCGCCAGAATCATTGCTTTATTCCGCAGACTCAGATCCGTCCAATAACCACTTAGCCGACGTTTTAGCTGTTGTTGGAGAAGCATCAGCTGGCGACCGATCTGTTGTTCCTTTTTCTTAGACTTAAGCGGCTGTTTGATCTCGCTGACTCCAGTCTGAACTAAGGAAAAAGGAAAACTCTCACTTGCCCGTATTGGTTTCTTGACTGACCCGGTTTGAGAAGCTGAATTGTTAGCGCTTTTATCTTTTTTGGAATCGGGCTTGAGAAAAGTCTGAGTCATGGGATAAACCTCTGATAACTGGTCACTGATAACTGATAATTAACTAAGGCTTGGGCATCGCCGCTAAAATAGCATTGCCTTCAAAAACGGCTAGCGCTTCACTGTTGGCTGTTAAGCAATATCCGCGCAAAAGTCGATGGGGGATAATAAGTCAGATACTATCATTTGGATTTCCTTAAGCAGCAAGAGCATAGTTTCTAACGAGTTGCTTAATCGTTTGGACGAGTTCTTCCCTGACGATAGGTTTGCCTAAGTAGGCATCGGCTCCCTGTTTTAGTCCCCAAAAGCGATCGAGTTCGGTAATTTTGGTAGAGCAGAGAACGACGGGGATCTTAGCCGTTCGCGGGTCGCCTTTTAACTGCCGACAAAGCTCGAAGCCACTGCGTCCGGGCAGAATAACATCTAAAACGATCGCGTCGGGTTGGCGGGTACTCATTTTTTCTAGGGCTTCTTCTGTGCTAGAAGCGATTAAGACATCGAAACCGCTTTGATACAAACACTCAGCGATCGCTTGCTGGTCTGTTAAACAATCTTCAACAATTAATGCAGTACTCATAAATGTTTGCCTCATTAACAAAAAAAACTAACAATAAAGCGTGATATCTTCGCCGCATTCATCGGCTAGATAGATTAAAGACTTGAAGCGTAGTTCTATCAATTGGTCATAGAGTGGATTGAACTTGCACAAAGGCGGAATGTACAAGAGGGTGCGATCGAAGAGTTGGATTTTCCGCTCGAAGGGACAGTGGGCAGGAATCATCTTACACACCAGATGAGCCATTTTAGGGTTATCAATTTCGATAGACTCAAGCCACTGGCGCAGCGATCGCAATAGCGTGGGAATTAATTTAAATAGCGTTAGGGTATTCATCGTTCTTTCCGTTAGGGTTAGGTAACGAAATTAAGAGAAAACAACAGGGATCGATTAAGCCGCTTTCTGGGTCTCACTAGCTGGGAGCAAGAACCGCTCTGTCGCCATCTTAGGAAAGGTACAATGTCTGAGGTGCTTGCAAACTACCCCCATCACTCTTTCAGCATCGACGGCGGCTTTGCTCAAGAAATCTGTAGAACCGACCATCTTGGCTCTCACTCGGTCGATAATGCCATCGTTCCCTGTCAAAATCAGGATGGGAGTACTGCGGAAAACAGCCAGCTTGCGTAACTTCTCGCACAGTTCGTATCCATTGGTATGTGGCATCATCAGATCGAGAAAAATTAAATCTGGTTTGAGAGCGAGTAGCGCCCCAATCGCCCGCAGGGGATCGTTAATTCCGACAAACCGATAGCCCGATGCGGTTACGATCTGTTTCATGACTTCGCAAATCATGGGACTGTCATCTACGCAAGCAATCAGAGGAGTATGCAATTCTGCTGGCATTGGCGCGTGAAAAACTGGCGAGGGCAGATCGGGAATATGCACTAATTCCACTAGCCCCGATTGGATATAAGGCAGGAACGAACGAGTTACTGTCAATGCGTCCCGCTTCATCTGTACGGTCAAATCGCGTAGAGTTTGTTGCCCGTTTAACAGTTGCGAGAGGGTTTGGTAGATATGGGCCGAGGTAGACTGGTGTAATTGGTCTGAATTCTTGACTGTGGGGGCTTTATTAAGGGAATATTGGGCGAATTTAGCCGCTTTCCAGACTTGCCACTGGCGATCTGTTTCGGCGATCGCTTGTTGGGCATCAATCAAAACGAGTTTGGCAGACAATAATTGCTCTTGTTTGAGTTCGTAAGTGACTCCCTTTGCCTGCGTGACATCGAATAATACCTCGACGAGGGTTGACCAAATCGTTCGGACTGCTTGTTCGCGGGCAATCTTTTGTTGCTCTACCCACGCACACAATAGCTGATACTGCCAACAGATATTAAAGTTCTCAGCAGCAATTCCTGCGAGTTCCTCTTGCCATGTTGAGGGTTCGGAATCAATCTGAGGCATGTAGGTTGTTAAATTGCGATGCCATCGCTTCACCGGATGCGTTCCACCTGTAGCATAGATGAGATGACCTAGATGAAGATGAAAAATCCATTTTTGCCCCATTAGCCCAGTTAATACAAGCTGACCGCTAAATCGCAACTGTCTGATAGTCTCGAATAACTCAGATTGCTTTGATGCTGTAAACTCGTCAACAAAATTATTAACCGAGCTTTTAAGAAGACTATTATTCATGGTGCTGCCCTGAAATCTGTTGTCATTTTTGATGTTTCTTAGCAGTTGTTGACTACCAAGCGGAGATGTGTATTGCCAGCCCAAGCTTGAGCGGCTCTCTTTTGTTGAACGGAAGGCAAGCTAGACGCAGCAGTTTGATTCGTAATCAAGGCTCCTGGTGCTACGTATCTTCCATTGGCTACGCGAACTGCCATTGCCAACGGCTCTAAACTGGTTCCAGTATTCGGGTTGGTTACGATCGCTCTGAGCTTGGGAACTGCCATAAGAAACCTCTTGCTACTTTCTAATTGAAATAAATGTTGCTCGAATCGGATGAATTAGAAGGGGGGTTGGGGTAGAGCCGACTGTCACTCGACCCCAGATCGCTTAAGCTCTAAGCTGCCCTCAAGTCGTTTCTATTTTGCTGTTTCTGGTAGCCGCTAGCGAGTTGGGTATTGACATGAACGACTGCTCCGTTTAAACTCTTTAGTGGATATTCTTCCGTAATGACAGGTAAGTTATCTGCTGCTTCTTGAGTGGTAATCAAGGCTCCAGCAGGAACGTAACGTCCGTCAGCCACGTTCACGCCCATGACTAAAGCTTTAGGTTCGATGACGCAGTTCTTCCCAACCGTCGCCCGGAACACTAAAGCTTGCATGCCAATAAAGGTATCGGCACCAATACTGGCAGGGCCGTGGACTTGGCACTGATGGGCTAGAGAAACGCGATCGGCGATATGAACTCCATAAAATTCCCCATCAACTTCGACGACAGCAGAACTGACCAACTCGCCATGATGGTGGGTTTCTAAAGCATGGAGAACGACGCAATCTTGAACGTTGACATCATCGCCTACCCAAATCGGCTGTCCTTCGTCGCCGCGCACGGAAGCTGCCGGAGCGACCATCACGCGCTTGCCGAGATGAACGTTGCCGATGACGGCAGATAGGGGATGGATGTAAGCACTCCAATGGATGTCTGGGTTTTTCTCTTCGTTGTTGAAAGAGGCGCGAACGTTAGGATGGATGTTGTAAAGAGAAATTACTTTGTTCATGGAATTAACTGTTGGTTGTTTACAAGGTAGGTTTGCTCTGGTTTGAAGATTTAGCTTTGTTATGGTTTAGATTAACCGAGATAAAGTAACAAACTCGGAACAAGATCGTGACAAACTTGGGACAATCTCAAAATTTTGTTGAGCGGTTGTTTTGATGGAGAGGAACGCGATCGCCTTTAGGTAATTTTTACCAAATTGGCTCGATCTGTGGCAAGCTCAATAGTAATACCGCCTCAATCGAGCAAGCTTATGAGTGACTATCCAGACTTTTGGCAATACGGCTATCAAATCGAACGGGAATTGGGACAAAATCGTGCCGGAGGCCGCATCACCTACTTGGCAACCCACACCGAAACCCAGCAGTCCGTCGTAATCAAACAATTTCAGTTCGTCCAGTCAGTAGCAACTTGGACGGGATATAGTGCTGTTAAATCGGAAATTCAAGTATTGCGATCGCTCTCTTGTCCCAACATTCCCCGCTATCTCGATGCGTTTGAAACACCCACTGGCTTTTGTTTAGTGCAAGAATACAAAGAAGCCACTCCCCTAAGCCAATTAGGACACTTTACGCCCCAAGAGATTAAACAGATTGCTGTTGCAGTCCTAGAGGTTTTAGTTTACCTACAACAGCAAAATCCCCCCGTAATTCATCGAGATATCAAACCAGAAAATATCCTAATTGACCGTTCTCTGGGAAAAATGGCAGTTTATTTAGTAGATTTTGGCTTTGCTCGCCTCGGCGGTGGAGAGGTAACGGGTAGTAGTGTCGTTAAAGGCACGTTAGGATTTATGCCGCCCGAACAAATGTTCAACCGTCAATTGACGCAAGCATCTGACCTTTATAGCTTGGGGGCAACGCTGATCTGCTTGCTGACAGAAACGCGATCGCACGATATTGGCAACTTAATCGATCGCGAGACTTCTTGCTTTAAGGTGCATCAGCAACTGCTACAGCTAAATTCCCAGTTGATTGACTGGCTCGATAAACTGGTGGCTCCCAGCCTTAAGAATCGCTATCCCAACGCTGCTGTCGCTTTAGCAGCACTCAAGCCCATTCAGGTTGTAGGTAGTTCCGAACGACTAGGAAGTCTCGCTAAACTCAGAAAGCTAGCGACTAATCGAGAGCTAGTTACTTTTAGCTTACTTGTCCTTGTGGGAACCCATTTCGCCCTTTCTTGGGTTTCCTGGCACCGAGATCCCGTCCAGCAGTTACTAAAAACCGCACACTGCTCTAGATGCGAGCTAGTGGATGCCAACTTGGAAGAAGCTAACTTAGAAGGAGCCGATTTAGGGATGGCTAACCTAGTACGTGCCAACCTCAAAGGTGCTAATTTAGTACGAGCCGACTTAGAAGGAGCAACCCTAAAAGGAGCCGACCTAGTACACGCTAATCTTGGGCGAGCCGATTTAGAGGGAGCCGACCTAGAGAATGCTTACCTGGAAAGAGCCGACCTGGTGCGAGCTAATCTGTCCAATGCAAATTTGGAAGGAGCCGACTTGGTGCGAGCCGACCTGGTGCGAGCGAATTTGGAAGGAGCCGACCTAATCCGAGCTTCCCTAGAAGGAGCCAATCTGGTGCGAGCTAATTTGGAGGGAGCCGACCTAGTACGAGCTAATCTCAAGGGAGCGAACCTGGCGGGAGCCAAGCTGGAGGGAGCCAACCTCAAGGGCGCTAATCTAGAAGGAGCCGATCTGGAGGGAACCAATTTACAAGGAGTTGACTTCGAGGGAGCCAATCTAAAAGGCACAATCTTCCCCAAGGAAGCAGAAGGCGATCGCAATTAACATCGAATTTTTTGACGCAGCGAAAATCTTAGCTTTTTGCTTTTTGCCCCGACCCAGATTTTTATCTATGCAATCGAGAAAAGCGATAGAAATTTCTATTGGTAAACGCAAACCGATCTTGTCAGTGATCGCGTTTTAAAAAAAAACTAATACAAAGTTCAGATCTTATACGTCTCACAACTGGCGTGTATTTGATTTTTCTCTAGGCAGCTAGCAAACAACTATTAAAGATTAGTATTCTCCGTTTTTTTCTTGGATTTTAAATTTTTGAATAGTTTATAATCGAACGCCTAAGTGTTTGCAATATTCTACTTATTTCTACTTAGCATGGGACTGACATACCAGGATAATTGCTGCATTCTACCTACTGAGACAAATCACCTGTCACAAATTTTTCCGAATTTTTTACTTTTTAGGTATAACCTTAACCGAGGGATTTGTGAAATAATTAGTAACCAGCTAAATCTTCATTCACCCATTAATCCCATTTCCCTATTCAAATGAGCCAAAGCTTCAAGCTGCCTACTTACTCCGGCTCACAAAAATTGATACTTTTCTATCCCTTTACCTTTCATGCAGTTAAGTTATCCCATTTCTCAGAGGTTTATATGAGGCTCTTATTAGTCGAAGACGATCTGGACATAGTTGAATTGCTTGCAGAAGCTCTTACCGACCAGCATTATGTTGTTGACGCAGCCACCGACGGTCAAGCAGGCTGGGATTTTGTGAAAGCTTTCGATTATGACTTGCTTTTGCTCGATTGGTCGCTGCCCAAGCTAGATGGGGTTAGCCTTTGCCGCCAATTGCGTTCTGAAGGCTATCAGATGCCAGTGCTGATGTTAACCGCCAAAGATACTACGCAGGCTCAAGTCGCGGGATTAGACGCAGGTGCAGATGATTACGTGATTAAACCTTACAAACTCGAAGAGTTATTGGCACGCATCCGCGCCTTGCTGCGTCGAGGAAGCTCTTGTCAAGCACCTGAGCTATCATGGGGAGACTTGTGTCTCGATCCCGCTACTGGGGAAGCCAGCTATGGAGGTTATCCCTTGAAACTCACCGCCAAGGAGTTTCGCCTACTAGAGCTTTTCTTGCGCCGTGGCAACCGAGTGCTGAGTCGCAGCGCCATTATAGATAACCTTTGGTCGTCTGAAGAAATTCCAGATGAGGATGCCGTCAAAGCTCATATCAAGCGTTTGAGAAACAAACTGAAAGAAGCTGGAGCTTTCGATGACTTTATCGAGACAGTTTATGGTTTGGGTTATCGCCTCAAACAAAATCTGAAAGCTTGCGCTTGACGATTCGTTCTTTTCTGGTTCTGTTAAAAAAAGAAGTGATTATCTCCTTAATCAGACCCCCTAGCCAAAACTTTGTATCTTTAGGCTTGCGCCGCCGCCTGCTACTGGCTTATTTGATAGCCATGACAGCTATCTTCGGCATATCTGCCGCAGCTTTATATATTTTTTTTGCTCGCAGTTTGCATCAACAAGTAGACGGGCGGCTGCTAACGTTATCTCAAGCAGCAGTTCCTAGTCTAGATATCATCAAAACTAAAGGTCGCCGAGGCTTGGATAAAGATCTCCCTTGGCGCAATCTATTCTCTAACCAACAGCAAAGCTTAGAGTGGTTTGACGCTGACGGTCAACTCCTAGCCAAAGAAGGGACTAGCTTTCCCAAGTTTCCCTTAATCAAAAACCTGTTGGCAGAGAGCTTGAGTGAAGGTTCTCCTCTATTTCAAAAACAAGGTCGGACACGTAGTGTCACGATCGCCGTATACGCAGACGATCCAAACGAAAAAACGTTACTCTTAGCAGGCTACATTCGGGCTAGTCAATCGACTCAGGATATAGAAACCATCTTAAATCAACTGCGATTGGGACTGGGGTTGGGAGGAATCACCGCCTTAATTCTCATCAGTCTTAGCGGCATTTATCTCGCTCGTGCCGCTCTCGAACCGATAATACAGAGCTTTGGACGACTCAAACAGTTTGCTGCTGACGCTTCTCACGAGCTACGCAATCCTTTGACGAGGATCGGCATTGCCAGCGAGGTCATGCTCAACCATTCAGAACAATTTCAGCCATCTCATTTGAGAAAGCTAGAAATGATTAACACGGCTGCCAAGCAGATGCAACGGCTGGTGGAGGATTTGCTTTTTTTGGCTCGAACTGATGCGGGCGCGATCGCGCCTGAGATGGAAGAATCGCCTATCCCTCTCAACGAACTGCTACGAACTTTGGTGCTTTACTTCGACTCCATCGCTCAAACTAAGAACATTACCCTTGAAGCTCATTTATCGGCTGGCATATCAGTCAAAGGCGATTCCCCACAACTAAATCGTTTGTTTTCCAACCTGCTCGACAATGCCCTCAAGTACACCGAGGCAGGAGGAAGCGTTACCCTTTCTTTGACACGATCGAGGGGATTTGCTGTCGTCACGGTGGAAGATACGGGCATCGGCATTCCCTCTGAATACCTCCCGTTCGTTTTCCAACGCTTCTGGCGCTCCGAGCAAACAAGAACTCAACAACAAGAAGGCTTGGGATTGGGAATGGCGATCGCCCAAACGATTGTCGAGCATCATCAAGGAAAAATCTCGGTCAGCAGCCAGGTGGGAGTTGGTACTCGTTTTCAAGTGCGCCTTCCGTTAGCCTAGTAGGTTAGCTTTAAGGTTTTCTTAAGACAAGCTCTTCAATTAGGTCTTAAGTTTGTCACTTTCTCCGATTAAGATTTTAAACAAGATAAGAAAATTAATTTTTTATTCTTAGCGGGCAACAAAAAGTTTCCAAGGTTTTTTCCAGGAGCTTTTTTTGTCGGTAGCTTCGATCCCAATTTTAGAACAAATTTTGGACTAATGCTCCAGTTTACTGCCTTAAAGCGCATCTCTATTAAAAATAATCGCCCGCTACGTAGGTTGTTGCCATTAGCTTATCCGATCGCTATGGCAGCTATTTTAGGGACATCTGCCACATTTTTTTACATTTTGTTTGCCCGCAGTTTAAATAAACAGTTAGACGAGCGACTGCTGACTTTGGGACGAGCGGCAGTTCCCAGTCTAAATGTTGTTAAAATCAACGGTCGCCAAGACTTGGATCGCAGCGTTCCTTGGGGCTATCTTTTGTCTACTCACCAGCAAAGTCTAGAATGGTTTGACCCTGATAGTCAACTCTTAGCGCAAGAAGGAACGAGCTTTCCTAAATTCCTTCCCCTCAAAACCCTCTCGACAGAGGGGCTTCACTCCGGCTTTCCCCTATTTCAACAACAGAGTCAGGTACGCAGCGTCACCATCGCCGTGTACGCCAAAAATCCTGACAAAGCTAACCTCGGCAAAACAACACCGCTATTAGAAGGTTACATTCGGGCTAGCCAATCTACGCAAGACATGGAAGCCACGTTGTATCAACTGCGATTGGGATTGGGATTGGTAGGCATCACGATCTTGATTCTCATTACTATTAGCGGCTTCTATCTCGCCCAGCCGCCTCTTGAATCCATCGAGCAGGCTCCCCAAGCGAGCGAGCAGAGCTTTCAGGCCACAGACCAGTTTGCTGTTAACCTTTCCCATCACCTACGCAATCTTGTGACGAGGATTAACCTTGCCGTCGAACTGATGCTCAACCATTCAGAACGATTTCAGCCATCGGATTCGAGAAAGCTAGAAACGATTAAGGTGGCTACTGAGCAGATGCAACGTCTGATTGAGGATTTGCTTTTCTTGACTCGAAACAATAGTGACGCGATCGCGACTGAGATGGAAAGGTTGGTTCTTCCTCTTGACGAAATGCTACATTCCGTGATACGAAGATTCGAGCCAATTGCAACCGCCAAGGAAATTACTCTTGAAGTTCATTTATCTCCTGACATCTCAGTAAAAGGAGATGCCGCTCAACTAAACCGTTTGTTTTCTATCCTCTTAGACAATGCCTTCAAGTACACTGACGCAGGAGGAAGCGTTACCCTTTCTCTGACAAAATCGAGCGGCGTTGCTGTGGTCACGGTGGAGGATACTGGCATCGGCATTCCCTCTGAATCGCTGCCGTTTGTTTTCCGGTGGTTCTGGCACTCCGAACCCAAAAGAGAGCGACAACACGAGGGATTGGGATTGGGACTGGCGATCGCCCAAACGATTGTCGAGCAGCATGGAGGAAAGATCTCGGTTGTCAGTCGAGAGGGAATCGGTAGTTCTTTTCAAGTGAACCTCCCCGTTGGTCTAGAAAATGTTAAGCCCCTTCGGGGCAAGGCAGTTCTCAGAAGGCAGAAGGCAGCTATGCAGAAGGCAGAAGGAAACTTGTTTGGTTTGGAAGAAGCTTGAACCCTTCCCAAACCTTTTCCGTCCGTCGATGACGGCGGCTCAACCCAAAGGATGAAGGGAGAAGAAAAAACTTCTGCACGTAACCTCGATTTTAGGCCGTTACAAACCGTTCTTGAAGGGGAGATTGCACAAATTCTCTGGCTTTTTTGAGCATGGCATTATCTAAGGCTTGCTGGCATTCAAACGCGGCAAAGGCGACATCGTGAGCAACATCAAGATAAGGATAATTTTTCTTAACTTCATGAGCGCGTCGCTTTGAAGTATCGATGCGAACGAACATTTTTTCCTGTCGTACCCATTCATTCATCAGCGCGATCGCTCCCTCTGCAAAAATCCTGGGAACGGAAGCAGAGACAATTTGGGCACCGGGGGCTAAACTTCTAAGGTGATGCTCGCCGATCGCGCCGGCATTAGTACTCCCATCGCTATTTTCCCAAGGCACGGCGATCGCAACATAGCTAGCATCGGCAAGCGCGCGATAGATTGACTCGGCACAGATGACTTTTTCCGGGGGAATGCCTCTTTGCCATAAGATACCCTGGCGTTTTTGGGGATCTTGCAGGGAGGGACTGAGTAAGCGAACCTCTAACCCCTGCTCGATCCCATCGAGGGCAATGTTTTTCCCGATATTGCCGACACCGATGACAGCCAGTTTTTGATTAGATTTGGCTTCGTTCAGTTTCAGGTATCGGCTCATGTGCTTGGCAACATAAGGAGAATTAATTCCTGGAAGATTATCTACTGTAACTCTATACTGTCTGGCTGCGACTTTATCAATTGCTCTCGTATCTACCCCTCGTCGGATAATCAGTAGCCTTCTTTGATAACCCACTGCTTTTCGCCAAGCTGCGATCGCTGTGCCTGGAACCGCATTATTTCCTACAATCAGAACGTCAGGTCGAAGAGTTTCCAATGCTTGACGCAGGATGGTTAAACTCGGATCGTCTTGTTCGTCAGGAAGTTGTTTGAGAGAAATACTGGGGATATAAATAATTTCTTCGTCGCCATGATTTCGGTAAAAGACCTCTTCTAGAATTGAGGCGATATCTGTCTTCCCATTTAGGATGAAATTAGCTCGTCCAAGACCTAATCTGCGGATAGTTCCTGGATACATTGGGTGTGAAATCAGGATTCTTGCCATTCAGAATTACCTTAAGTATGGTGTAGATATCTGCCGAACTACTCCTCCATCGATTGCTCGACAGAATTTTTGACATTTTCTCGTAAAAAAGTGGCAAACCAGGGACTAACCAACAAAATCAATAACATTCGCGTCATCTGCATTGCCAATACTAAACCGGAGTCGCCGCCTAGCTGAATCGTCATCGCCATAATGGGAGTAATTCCGCCAGGAGTAGAACCTAAAATCGAGGTTGCTAGATCCACCCCAGTCACCCAATGAAACCCGTAACCAGCCCCCAAACAAACGAAA
>CAYTUO010000004.1:0-8550 GCA_964441015.1 uncultured Pleurocapsa sp. | reverse complement strand
AGTAATACGGCTTTCAAGAGTTGGCGGACAGCCTGCCAGTTAAATTTGAGACCGATAGAAAGTCCAAGCAGGAGTAAGCCTACGGTAAAAACCGACTGCGATACTTGTATTTGGTAGGGTAAGAGCAAACAGGCGACCAGACCGACCAAAAAGGGGCCTAAAAATAACGATGCTGGCAAACGTAACTTGCGTCCGCCCCAGATTCCCAAGCCACCGCATCCCGCTAATAAGGCAAGATTTAATAGATCGCTTAGGGGGGGACGAGTCTGAGAGGGGATAGTCGCAACCGCCTGAACGCTTGGCTCAACAGAAAAAAATAGGCTAATAATAGCAGGGATAATCAAGGCAACTAGCAACAGCCGAAGGTACTGAAGGATCGCTACTGCGATCGCGTCTGCCCCCATCTCCTCGCTCATGGCCACGATACTCGGACTAGCGCCAGGAATGCTGCCCAAAAATCCCGTCATGCGATCGATCCCAGCCCAACGCCATAACAAGTATCCGTTCATCAGGCTGAGAGCGCCCGTAATAAAAATACAGGCTAGCAGAGGAACCGCGTAAGTTGCCGCTATTTTCAGTGTTTCTACAGAAAAGCGAACAGCCGTTTCTAGGGCAATAATGGCTTGACCGACAAGAGAAAAAGCAGCCGGAAGTGGCTGGGGATGCTCCTGACTAATAACATAGACGATTCCTACCAGCATGGGAGCCAGCAGCCAACTCACGGGAACGTGCAGCCAGTTAAAGAGGATGCTAGCGACAATAGCGATTGTTAGTAATGCGAGGATAAGTGCGATCGCAGATAGCCTCGATCTCACTTGCTGCTTCACTCGGATAAAGCTATCTTGAATTCCTTCAACCTGCATGCAGTTCAAATTGGCTACGAGTTCTCTATTTAGCCGGAGCTATCTTAATAGAACTAATAGTTTAACCTGATTTATCTTGTTTTTCAGTTTTAGGTAATCTACAACACAGTCCCTACTGACAAAATTCAACTTTTTGAATTCCGCTCGCTTCTCACTAGCTGTAGTTCGCTAAATTAAAAACCATTGCAGACGCGATCGCATCTTTGTCAAAAACAAATTCTCCGTAGTCTGCTAGATTATCGAGTCCCAGTAAGTTGAGGATGATTTCGGCTACTAACCACACTATTACTTGAGATAATAACTTTTTCCATCTTAGTCGCATCTATTTTTACTCCCTTGGTTAAAAAATAATTTTTGGCTTGAACTAAAAAAAGGTTCATGGGGTTAAAATAATTCAAAAAAGTGGCAAACTCGGAACAAAAATTAATTAGCTTTTAAGAATCTAAAAAGCAAAAAATTTAACAAAAAGTCAGCTAAGTTAGACATAAATAAAACCAACTTAGTTAATTCGATAAAAGTTAAATTGTAGCAAACCAGTTTAATTTTTATTTTCCTTCTGCTCTAGTTTTTTAATTTGTTTTTTGAGCTTTTCAATGTGCTGACGCAGTTGTTCTTGTCCAGTAGGATTAGCTTTTGAATAAATTTCTTGATAATAACTATAATGTTCTCTCAGCTCATCCAAATTTTTAAACTTATACATAAACCCTTTTCCAGAAAAACTAACTGTTTGTCATAGACAAATAACTGATTCAGTTATGCAGTTTTCTTTTGAATAAAATCTGCTATTACCTGCAATTGGTTACTCATCCAGTAAGCTTGCTTTAATCGTTGATTTAGTAGAACAACATAATTAATTTAATAATGCTGTAGTGCGAGCATCTTGCTCGTGCTTTTCACCACCTTTGCACTCATTTAAGAAAAAAGAGCGCACTCATAGCTTTTAGCTATTTCCCCGACCAAAGCGCACTCTTTTCACTCTCCTAAGCTTATTGAGTTTCTGTTTCGAGAGTAGCTGTTGAAGGTGCAGATTCCTCAAGGACTCTTGCAATTTCTCCGGGGGTAGCTGTCAACTCGGCAAGTTCATCCGACTCTTCAGCTTCATCTAATCCGGTTTCCGAGACTGCGACTTCCTCGGTTGCTTCTACAGCTTTTTGGATCTCATTCATTTCCTCCGACAGAGTAACTGTCATCTCTTCCTCTTTTTCAATCTCGTTCAATTCTTCCGAGAGGGTAGCCGTTATTTCTTCAGCTTTTTGAATCTCAGCCAACTCCTCTGGAGTCGCTGCTGTCTCGACATCCTTTTGAATTTGGTTCAACTCTTTGGCCAAGGTAGCTGTCATCTCTTGCGCTTTTTGAATCTCAGCCAATTTCTCTGGAGTCGCTGGTGTCTCGACATCCTTTTGAATTTGATTGAGTTCTTCTAAAAGAGTAGCTGTCGTCTCTTCCGCTTTTTCGATCTCGGCTAACTCCAGAGGAGTTCCCGTAACTTCTACATCCTTTTGAATGGCATCGAGTTCTTCCGATAGAGTAAACAGATTAGTTCTGAGGTTCGAGACTAAACCTGTCCCCCATTCTTGAAGGTTTTGTAGATTAGCTTTAAGATTTGAAACTAAACCTGTCCCCCATTCTTGAAAGTCGCTCACCCTGCCTTGGGTATCGGTAGCTAGATTCATACTCCATACCTGAAGGTCATCTAGCTTGTCTACAGTATCGGTAGCTAGATTGGCGCTCCAAGTTTGAATAGTGCTTAAATTGGTGCTGATATTAGAGACTACCTCATTAGACCACTCTTGTAACTTCGTTGTGTCTACAGGGATTGTCACATTCGCTAACTTTTGCTGCCATTGTGTTGTTGAAGACTGAGCCAAGGCAACGGGTTGAAATAGTAACAGGATAGCTACAATAGCTGGAACAAGTAGGTAATGACGCATTGCCGAACCTCCTAGTATGAAAGTAAAATAGACAGAATAGATAATAAGACAGCGATCGCGATCGCTTAATGCTATGCTGCCTGTTGGCGTGCAACTTGATAGTTCTTTTCGAGCAGTACCTCGCCAGCAATCAGCCGTTTAGCTGCATCTAGCATGGCTCCTTCAATATAAGGTTTGAGAAAGTAGCCTTTAGCGCCTCGCTGAGTTGCCATTCTTTGTAGTTTTTGATCTCCATAAGATGTGAGCATCGCAACTGGGATCTCAGCTAACTTCTTATCTTCCCGCAGACGAATTAATAGCTCTAACCCATCCATCCTGGGCATCTCAATATCAGACAAAATTAGGTTGCAAGATAAACCTGCACGGAGTTTTTCTAATGCCTCTTGACCATCGCCAGCTTGTTCGGTTTGATATCCTGCTGTTGTAAATGTTAGAGACAACATTTCTCGAACTACTGCTGAGTCATCAACGATTAAGATTTTCGGCTCGGACTTGTCTGTATTTTTCTCTTGAAAAGGCAGAGAAGCTTTGTCGCGTGCTTCTAAATTTATCGGAAAGATTTTTGATGTCTCACTCGTCTTAGGAATTTCGATTTCCTGTTCAATTATTTGTTGGAGTGCATCCATTAAATCTCTTTGTACGTCAGGGTGAGTCGAAAGACTATTAACTTTTTGGAATAGTTGCGAGCCTTGAGTCGATTCGCGATCGCTTTTGAGTTTATTGGCTTGAGTATGTTTCTTTGAGCCATTAATTTCTCTGACTTCTTTATTGGTCTTTTTTCTACGTAATAGTTCTGGAGTCAATACGCTTAAACCAACTAAAGACAAAACAGCAAATAACTCCATATCTGTGATGTTTGGTTTTCCTAAAAATCCTTTTTGAACGAGCCATTGGCTATGGATTTCTTGTTCTTTGGCAGAGCCTTTAAGATCGGCACTTGAACTGGCTGCCTTTCCGACCTTTGCTGCTACTAAAGTTACAGCGATCGCCAGGGAAATTGCTATAGTTTTTTTGAAGAAAAATAAATTCATTTTCATTGTTTCAATATCTGTATAAAAATCTCTAACTAAAAAGCTAAGCCCAAAAAGTGACAATCTAGAGACAAAATCAACAAAACTGGCCTAATTTTTGCTTGCTAATGAGGGTTAGAATCTTTATATTCCCCTTGTCGGTCAACAAATATTAGTGCGGCGAGTGCTAGTAAAAAAGCACCGATCGCAAGGATATGACTCCAATTCATGTGCAATATCCCTTCCAGAATAATTTCTCGCAGTACAGAAACAACCGTAACCTCAGCAGCAATCCCTACATAAATATGATGATTGTGTAGATAAACAGCTAAAAGTCGAAATAACTCGACCAAAATTAATAGAAAAAGACTATCTGAGGTAATCTGCTTAAAATCAGGATTGACTCGTAAGGAGAAGAAAATATTTCCTAACAACAATATCATCTCAATTATCAAAACAACACACAAGCAAAAAACGATCCAATCTTGTAAAGCATCTAGATTGCGAAACAATCGATGGAGTCCGAATTTGTTGATAGAGGAATTAGATTTGATTTTGCTGTCAGTCACAATATTTCCCTTTGAACTTCAGTCAAACAAGAGATTGTTGAGAAGTTAGTGCCGCACGCAAGTGGCAGCACATTCAATTCTTTGGTTTCTTTGACACAGAAGTATCTTTGAGCGATGAGAAAAGTATTGATTTTTCCTGGTTAGATAGTCTGATTTGCTAGCAAAAGTTAACAAGCGATTAAAATCCATTCATAGCTGAGAGACCAAGTAACAAGATCAACCAAGTTAAACACAGATTACGAAGTTTCTTGTTTCTCTTGTCAAGACGATTGAGTTCGCGATCGAGTAATTGTAATTCATAATTTAATTCATTTTTCATGGTTTGAGATTCTCCTAGAAGTGAACTTTCAAAGTAAGTGTTTGAGAATGGATTTATTGCCAGTGCTATTCCATTTTTGCAGCGAACCAAAATACCCAAATTAATGTGGTTACGAACATAATCGTTTCAACCCTGTTAGTGAAAGCATAAAAACTCGCCGAATTGATTAATACCATTGCTGTTTTCTCCTTTAAATTGCTGCTAGACAACTATTGCTCAAAAGATGTATTCTTGTTTAGTTCTGAAGTGATGAGTAGCAGTTATTTATTTGACAATATCAAGCAGCTTTCCTCGGCCAATCGACGATATGGCGAGAACTAGGAGCTTGCTCGATTAAATCTTCGATGTTACGGCGAATCGTGTTGCAGATAAAATCTAAGGGAAGATCGTTGGCATCGTGACCGAAAGGTTCTTCAATTTCAGCACCAACTTCATTAATGGCAAACAAGAGAAGACTGACGAAAGTCACAACAGGGCCCGTCCACCACGTTAGTCCTCCTACCATTTGCAGGGGTAATAGAGTGAAATATGCAATTAGTAAGGTTTTCAGAGCTACGGTATATACCAAAGGGAGTGGCGTTTTCAAAATCCGCTCGCATCCGCCTAGAATATCTACCATTTCATCGAGCATGGCGTGCAAGGTAGTAAGCTGAAAGACGTTGATTTGTTTGCGATCGTACTGGTGCTGCAAATAGTCACCAATCCAAAAGGCAATTTCTAAAGGGCTGTGATTGACTTGCAAGATCTGTTGATACTGAAGCGACGACATGAGCGGTTCTAACTCAGCGTTGATGGGATCTCGCCGCAGATGCAACTTCATAGCAGTGGCAAAAGCAACCACCAGGCGCATTGCCGCCTCTTTATCTACCCGATCTTTCGATTCGCGCTCCTCAATAATAATCCAGATGCCGCGAGCTAAGTTGCGAACGACGTTAACCATCGCTCCCCATAACTTTCGACCTTCCCAAAAACGCTCGTGGGCTGTATTGGTGCGGAAAACCAGCAATAAACTTAGAATGACATTGAGACAGACAACGACAGCAGGAAGAACTTTATTTTCGCTCAAAGAAGCGGGGATGACTCCGGCATGGTGAAGTAGGGAAACTAAAAAACCATATCCACCACAGACTAAAACCCAGGGAAGAATGCCATGAATTACTGTTTCCGCCAGTCGCAAGATGACTTGAAGCCCGTGCAGTTGTTCGCCCGTATAGATTTTAAACTTTTCTCGAAACGACCTTGAGCTAACGAGTTTTCGTTTTTTGGGAGAGCTTTCTTGCTGCTCGGAAGAACTCTGAGATCTTGGTTTCAAGGGCACTAACGGTGCTATTTTGGGGTTAGCTTCTTCGTTGTGAGAGCTAGAATTTCTGTTGATGGGGGTGACCACTTTTTGACCTCCAAGATAAGTTTGTGGATTTTTCTCGAAACGGAACTAAAGTTTAATGGCGATCGCGTTACTTGAGGAGAGTATCTACTCGTTCATATTCTTCATCGTGGCTAATGTCGAAGGAGACATCTGGCTGAGATAACGGAAGAGCCAATACTTAAGCATCGTATCCATGACGACGGGAACAGTGGCAATGAATAGAGAAATGGCGCTGTGATTGGCGGCAATGCCGAGATGGTTGGCCATGCCTTCAAGTAGCACTTCCCAGCCGTGGGGCGAGTGGAAGCCTACAAAAATGTCAGTGACTAAAATGATGATAAAAGCCTTGGCGCTATCGCTGAGACCATAGACGAGCTTGTCCATGAAAGATTTGATAACGCTAATATCTTGCCTTCTGACAAAAAGAACCACGCCAAAAGCTACGAATGCTATGATATCGGCGAAAACATTGCTGATAGAGCTATTACTTTTATGGCGAAATTCTACTGCTAGTTCATCGGCTTTTTCTTTGACTTTCTCCTCTAGTTTTTCTGGAGAAATTGGGGGAGCCTTGCGAATGAGATTTTCTAATTTGAGTTCCTCTTCATAAGTGCGTAGTTCTTGAAGCGCTTCCTCCTCCATTTCGGAGTTGATGAAAACTGGCGCTTCATTTCCTCTAGCATGCTCGACAATTGGCAGGATGAGGAAATTTTTGGAGATTTGCTGAGTCAAGATAGGAACGACAATTAACAGTGCCAGCAGCCTTAGAGAAATAATAGTTTGCGCTCTAGAGCGACGAAACTTGCTGACGACTTCTTCTTCCGCTTTGGGATCTAGCTCTTCTCTGATCCGGTTAATTGTTCTCCCAATCGATCTGGGCAGAGGGCTTTTTTTGTTATTGACAAAAGATTCTTCATCGGCTTGAGAATTTGATTCTTTTTTGCGGCGATCGCTTTTTTCTGGGTTGGTTTTTGGCCCGACTGGCGTTTGCGTTACCAGCGAGGTAACGTCAATGATATTTATTGGTGAGGGATATGACGGGGATTTGGTTTGGCTGAGTGCTGGCACAGCCGTGGGAGACTCAATCAATGCAGATGAGGGACTCTGTTCGATAGTGTAGTTAGCTAATACTCCCTCTATAAAGATGAGCTTATCTAGGTGATTTGGCCCGAGTTTGCCAAGCACCGAACTGCTGGTATTGAATTCTTTTGTTTTCCGCTTGAGAATATCTAGATTTTTCTCAACATCTGCTCGCAAAGAAGGCGGAAAATAAGTAGGATTATCGGCTGATTCAACTGGAATTCTGCCACCATCATAATATTGGTCTTCTATAGATTTAATTTTCAAAGCAGCCTGATAAGCTTGTTCTAGCGATTGCTCTGGATTTCCAAAAAATTGCTCTTTGATTTGAACAAATGGGGATGCTTGTTTCTTAGGAGGAAAAATAGAGGTCATAACACAACTTTGATAAGTGTACCCGGTGTCTTAAAGAATGTGGCTGATTTTAGTTTTGTCTTTGTTTAAGTTAAGCCACATTAAGTAACAAACTCGGGACATAATCGTGACAAATTCGGGACAAACAAGCCCATTGCTGGCGTTGCATAACTTGACTAAGTAACTATCAGTAGATCCCAAAGTTTTCCTAAAAGGGCGATCGCGTTAGCAAAATTGGTGATGTGTTTATCTTGACAATGTTAGATTTGATTATCGCTGGCAAAAGGTGAGCGTTATGACGACACGATTTCGCAATCGAACGGAAGCCGGACAGCTACTGGCAAAAAAACTAACTGCCTACGCCAATCGTGAAGATGTGGTGGTGTTAGGACTTCCCCGTGGAGGAGTGCCAGTTGCTTTTGAGGTGGCAAAGGCATTGAATGCCCCATTGGATATCTGTCTGGTGCGTAAGCTTGGCGTACCGGGATACAAAGAACTGGCAATGGGCGCTATAGCATCGGGCGGTGTCCGGGTGCTTAATTACGATGTCGTGAGTTGGTTGAAAGTTTCCGGGAAGACGATTGACAAGGTGGCCCAAAAAGAACTGCGGGAATTGCAGCGACGCGATCGCGTTTATCGAGGCGATCGCCCCCCAGCCGACGTGCGAAATCGCACCATCATTGTAGTAGATGACGGTCTGGCAACTGGCTCAACCATGCGGGCGGCGGTTGCCGTGCTGCGAGAACAACAGCCTCAGTCAATTGTCGTTGCCGTTCCCGTCGCACCGTCAGAAACCTGCAAAGCGTTGAGTGCTGAAGTAGACGAGGTAGTGTGTATCGTGACCCCAGAGCCATTCTACGCGATCGGTCTTTGGTACGAGAACTTTGCACAAACGACCGATGAAGAAGTGCGCGAATTACTCAGCGATCGGTTGTCAGCAGTCAGGGACGAGTCATAGCTGCCTCCGAGAATCTTGAGGGAAAAATAACTAAGGTGAGGATGAAGGCATAAAGTAGGCGAACCAATTCCCTTGACACAAAAGAATCGAAGATTAATCT
>CAYTUO010000003.1:15592-34009 GCA_964441015.1 uncultured Pleurocapsa sp. | reverse complement strand
AATTCATTTTCTTTAATTTTAAATGGTTTCTTTTCCCGTTAGTAGGTAGGCAAAAAAAGGAGTGGCGTTCTAGAAGATATCTCCCAACCCAAATGCTTTCGCATTTAACTCAAAGAGATTTGCGATCGCTTCGATTGCTCGAAGAGCGATGACGAGCTTTAAACCCAGCGATCGCCGTATGCAGAGTCAGATAAATATGCTCCGCTCCGATCCTTTCTAGAAGCCCTGAACGCCTAAGCTGCACGTAGAGATCCTGTTTCACCCGTGCCATCGCCAAGGTAATGCCACGAGAGGCTAATTCGCTACGCAATTCTTCCAGCATATCTACGGCAGTAATGTCAAGTTCGACGATCGCTTCGGTGTTGAGGACAAACCACTCCACCGGAGTAGCTTCTGCTTCAATAGCTTCTAGCGATCGCCGCTTGAAATTTTCCACATTGGCAAAGCAGAGGGGAGCATCGTAGCGATAAATAACTAATCCTGGGATGGTCTTGGCATCCTTCCAGTCTTCAATGTCGTGTAATCCCTGCAACCCCGGCACTTTTCCCAAAACTGCGTCGTGCGGTCGTGCCACGCGAGCCAACAGATCGATGACGGATAAGCCCACCGCAACGGCAATCCCAACCAGAATATTCGTGATGAGAACGCCAACCGTCGTGCTTAGGGCAAGAACCAACTCGCTGCGGCGAAATCGCTGTAGTCGAAAAAATTCCGGGATCTCAATCAGTTTGAGGGCGGCAAAGATGACGATCGCACCAAGCGCCGCCTTGGGAAATAGCGCTAACATCGGACGCAGGAATAACAGCACGCAGACAACTACAACCAAGGCAACCAGCGAGAACACTTGGGTTTTGCTTCCTAACGAATTACCGATGGCGGTACGACTGCCACTGCTGCTGATAGGAAAACCCTGCATCAATCCGTTTCCTAGATTGGAAGCCCCTAGCGCCAACAGTTCTTGGTTAGCATCAATTTTGTAGCGGTTGCGGGTGGCAAATGCTCGTGCGGTCAGAACGTTATCAGAATAGCCAACGATCGCAATGCCAATAGCAGATGCTACCAATCGCATTAATTGTCCAAACGGGACTTTGGGTAAGAATAAGCGAGGCAAGCCTGCCGGAATTTCTCCAACCACAGCAACTCCTTGCTTATCAAGATCGAACAGTGCGACTGCCGCCGTTGCCAACAATACCGCCAGCAGAGGGCCAGGTACTGTGGGAAAACGATGTTGAATGGCGAATAAAAAAACTAGCACTAGAACCGCTAGCATTAGGGTCGGCCAATGAATTTGCTGAAGTTGACCGAGGAATTCGCCTACCTCGCCCAAGACAGTGTTTGCCTCGATGGAGATGCCACCGACTTTGCCAAGTTGTCCTGCTATCATAATTAGGGCAACCCCTGCCATATAACCAGTCAGGATCGGTTTAGACAGTAAATCTGCCAGAAAACCCAGTCGGGCAATGTAGCCAATCGTGCAGGCAAGACCCACCATCAAAGCGAGAAAGGAAGAAAGGCTGGCGTAGTCTCGGCCATCCGATGCCACTAAGGGAGCAATTGCTGCCGCCGCCATCACTGCCGTTGTTGATTCCGGCCCTACCGAGATCTGAGGCGATGACCCTAACAGAGTGTAAATCAGCATTGACGGCAGAATCGACCACAATCCTACTACGGGTTCCACTCCCGCTAACTCTCCATAAGCCATGCACTGCGGGATCGAGTAGGCAGCAACCGTCACGCCAGCTAGCACATCTTCTCGTAACCAGGCTCGCTGGTAAGACAGTAACCGTTTTAATCCCGGCATTAGGAGTAGGATAGCTTTGTTCATCTTCGACTCGACCTCCGTTCTAAATCATCTCCCAGATCGGCTACGCTGTTTAATGAAAATGATGGCGACGAAAAATCGTGTGAGCAAACCGCCTCGCCAAGAACCAGTCTTCACAGATTCCTCTTGATTAAACTTAAGTGATTTAAAGTTTTTGGAGTATTTATTAACCTGATTAAAACTCTTTGAATATAGCAATCCAAAATAATTGATAAGATTAATTTTAGTGCGAACATTTCGTTCGTAGTTAGGATGTAAAACTCTTTTTTTTATTGAGTTAAGAGACTTGAGTCGAATGTTTTTCCACTTAATTCTATTATTTTCCTATTTGAATTACTTTGGATTGAGAAAGCAATACTATATTTCCACTTTCTTTGGGACTGACATCCAAAAATCTCATTGATTAAGCTAGTAGAAGATTTCTAATACTACTAGAAAATATGTCTAATTTAAATCGTTTACAAACCACAACGGCTTTATTTTTAACTCTCAGCTTAAGTAGCGGAATCGTCGTCCCATTGATGCAAGCACCTGCTGTTGCTCAAACCAATCAGTTTGCCGATGTTTCTCAAAACTATTGGGCAGCTAAGTTTATTAACGATCTAGTACGACGAAGAGTTATTGCGGGTTTTCCCGACGGAACTTTCCAACCCGATGCTCCGGTAACTCGCGCTCAATTCGCTGCGATGGTGACTAAAGCTTTTCAGACAACTGAGGTGCGAGCTTCGGCCAGTTTTGTAGACGTGCCTTCCAATTACTGGGCTAATTCGGCGATTACTGATGCCTACAAAACGGGATTTTTATCGGGTTATCCTGGTAGAGTATTTAAGCCTAACCAAAACATTCCGCGAGAGCAAGTTCTCGTTTCCCTTGCCAATGGATTAAATTATAGGGCTAACGATAACGTTACAACATTGCTCAACACTTACAGCGATCGCGATCGCATTTCCAATTTTGCCCGCGCTCCTATTGCTGCCGCTACCCAAGAAGGAATGGTGGTTAACTATCCAACGCTCGCGCAACTCAATCCGATTCTTCATGCCACTCGCGCCGATGTTGCTGCATTTATCTATCAAGCGCTAGTCAGCGAAAGAAAAGCACCTCGACTCCAATCTCAATATATTGTTTCTAGCAACGCTCTAGACGGTGCAGTTGATTTTGAGGAGACTGAGACTAGCGTAGTCCCTGCTGGAACGAAAATTCCTGTTTCCTACGAAAAAGAAAAAATTCTCTTGACGAAAGATGAAACCCTTGACGTTACCCTTACCGTCGCCAAAAATATTAGAGCAGCAGACGGAACAATCGGAATTCCTGCGGGTTCGGAAATTGCCGGAAAATTGGAAACCATTGATGACGGCGCTCGATTTGTGGCCGAAGAGTTGACTCTCCCTAATGGGAAAACTTTTGAGATTGATGCGACTTCTGGGGTTGTTACCGAGACAGAAACCGTCAGTCAAGGCATTGATGTCGGAAACCTGGTCAGAAATGCTGCCATAGGGACGGCGGCGGCGGCGGCAATCTCGGCGATTACTGGAGATAAAGCGATCGCAACTGAAGAACTTCTCCTGGGGGCAGGTGCAGGGGTTTTAGCGACTTTGATTCCTGAGTTTCTCGGCGACAACAAGGTCGAACTCATCGTCGTCGAACCAGCAACCGATCTGAAATTGACTTTAGGAAACGATCTAATTCTAGAGTAGACGTGATCGCCAAATTCAATAATTAGAATCGATATAGATCCCAAATGGGATCTATGCGATCGTCAATTACCTAATTTTTATAGCTCGTCAGAATTAATTCCTAAGCTTCGTAGACGTTCTTCTAGTTTTTTCGCTCTCTGTTGCGCTTCAAGAGATTGTTGTTGCGCTTGTCGGACTTGCGCTTGCGCCTCTTGAATGCGTTCTTCTGGAGTTAAATAACGCTTTCCCGCCTCATCATACCAATACAACCATTCTCGCCCAATTCCTTGATAGCTTCCCTTCTCTCGTCCGATTCCTAACTTTAATTCGTCTAACCAGACAGGTTCACCTCGTTGCAGGATGTATTCTCCCTGCTCTAATTTATAAACTTCTAAAGGGGGTTTTTTCTTGCGTCCAGGATTATAAACTACATAATATAAAATCCCCATTTGGGCATAGAACTCTTTCTTGGTGCTGTATTCTCCTCGTCTTTTCTGGGAAACGACTTCTAATACCAAAATAGGTAGCTTTTGTTCTTCCCATAGCACATAGCTGAGGCGTAAGTCTTCATCGATTATGCGAGGAACGCCAACACTCAAAAAACCATCAGGAACGATAGCCGATTCGTTGGGATCGTAATAAATCCCCATATCTACCCCAAAAAACCAATCCATCCTTTCTGACCAAATTAAGGCGAGAGTTGCTTTTAATAAACCAGGAATTAAATCTTGTAGTTCGTTATCCACAGGGGTATCATCGGAGTCGGGCAAGTCTTCAGCCGAAGGGAAGCAGTGGCGGGGGTCGTAATTAAGTAGCATAGACTTGGGAAGATAGCATCTTGTGTCTATTTTAAGCATTGCCAGCAATCGTTTAAATTGAAAAGAGGGAGGCGGTTATTTGCTTCCCTCTTGAACGATCTATGACAGTTATTGCTCGTTGGTTATCAGCTTTCTCACCGATAACTGACAACTGTTATTGCCACTTCTGAGCAACAAGCTCAGCGAGATCGACAACTCGTTGAGAGTAACCCCATTCGTTGTCATACCAAGCAACAACTTTCACCATGTCGCCGCCCATCACCATTGTCAGACTAGCATCAACAGTAGACGAGCAGAATGTCCCCTGGTAATCGGAGGAAACCAGTGGCAGGTCGGTGTATTCGAGAATTCCCTTGAGGGAGCCTTCGGATGCTGCCTTGAGGGCTTCATTAACCTGCTCAGCGATGGTGCTTTTTTCGACTTGTGCGACGAGATCGACGACAGAAACGTTAGGCGTAGGAACCCGCAGGGCAATCCCATTGAGTTTGCCTTTCATTTCTGGCAGCACGAGGGCGACTGCTTTTGCCGCACCCGTAGAGGTAGGTACGATATTGATAGCTGCTGCTCTTGCCCGTCGCAAGTCGCGGTGACTGGCATCCAACAATCGCTGGTCGCCCGTGTAGCTGTGGGTTGTTGTCATTGTCCCTTTGATAATGCCAAAGTTCTCGTGTATGACTTTGACTACGGGTGCTAGACAGTTAGTAGTACAGCTTGCGTTGCTGATGACGTTATATTTATTGTGTTCGTAGTCGTGGTGATTGACTCCCATGACGTAAGTTCCAACGCCAGCCCCTTTACCGGGAGCGGTAATCAGAACTTTTTTAGCCCCTGCGGCTATGTGTTTCGATGCCCCTTCTTCGTCAACAAAAACACCCGTCGCTTCTATGATTAAGTCAACTCCCCAATCAGCCCAGGGCAAGTTTAAGGGATTGCGATCGGATACACATTTGATGGTTTTGCCGTTGACAATAATAGAATTCTCGTCGGCACTGATGTCGGCGTTTAATTTGCCGAGCATGGAGTCGTATTTAAGTAGATGGGCATTGGTTCTCGGATCGGAGGTATCGTTGATCCCCACAACCTCTAGCTGGCTGCTTTGTCTTCCCAACCAGCATCTGAGAAAGTTACGTCCAATGCGTCCGAACCCGTTGATCGCTACTCTAGTCACTGCGTCTTGCCCTCTATGATTTCTTTCGATACATTAAAACATTATTAATTGACCCCAATGATATCGCAAAGCTTGTACAATTCGATCCCAAAAATTTTATTTTCTTTTTTCTAGAGGTTGGGAAGTAGGGAACTGCATATTTTTGGGCGTGTTGATGCAGGTTAACGAAGTGGGCGATCGCTAAAAAACTGGAAGTCTACCGGCCCCCTCGCGGACTCCAGCAGTGGAACTATACCCAATCAATTAAATACCTTGAGGAACTAAGCGGCTGGATTAACCGACCTGTGGAGGGGGCAGCAGCACGACGAGATTCCTTCCACTTAAGTAGCTATATTGGGCAGATGGGAAGGAAGATGCTTTTCTTGTTAAACTTGGGAAATTCTCATTTCTCAGGTCAAAATGAATGGCTCAAGGTATCTATAAACAAAATCAATTCAAAAAGCCATGCAATAAACCTTTACAAAGATGGCATATTTTCTTATTGCTCATTTTGAGCATTGGTATTTTCTTTCGATTTTTTCATCTCGAACAGAAACATTATTGGGTTGATGAAACTATTACTTCATTACGAGTATCTGGTTATACACATCCCGAAATCATTAAAGAAGTTTATAACGGTCGTTTAATTAAAGCTGAAGATTTACAGCAATATCAATACCCCAATAGTAAAAAAAGCTTTGTTTACACCATTAAGGGTTTGATAACAGAAGATGCTCATCCACCTTTATATTTTTTGACTGTACGATTTTGGATACAGCTTTTTGGTAATTCGATCGCAGTAACGAGAAGTTTTTCGGCTTTTTTGAGTTTACTTGCCTTTCCCTGCCTTTATTGGTTATGCCTAGAGTTATTTGAGTCATCATTCGTTGCCGGTATCGCTGTTGCCCTTTTTGCGATTTCACCTTTCTATGTTATGTACGCTCAAGAAGCCAGAATGTACAGCTTATGGACAGTACAAATTTTGTTGTCCAATGCTATCTTGCTAAGAGCGATGCGACTTAATACAAAAACAAACTGGTTGCTTTATTCTTTCACTTTAGCTTTAGGTTTTTATAGTTATCTTTTTTCAACTTTAGTGGCTGCTGGAAATGGTGTTTATGTATTAATTCAAGAACGGTTTCGACTAACTAGAAAAATTAAATACTACGTTCTTTCTTTATTCCTCTCAATATTGCTTTTTCTTCCCTGGATTTTAGTACTTTTAGACAATCATGAAACAACGACAAAAGTTATGTCTTGGCAAGGGAAGGTTTCTGTGAACGTCATTTTGACAACCTTGGTTAATAATATTAGCCATAGCTTTATCGATTTTTGGCTTGCTTACAGCTACGTTCCTAATCTTAGTATTCCTAACTTACGTTTGGGTTTGTTTATTAAACCATTTTTACTGGCTTTAATTCTTTATTCTCTCTATTTTCTCTGTCGCTGTACTCAGCAAAAAGTGTGGCTATTTGTTTTATCTTTAATTGTGTCAACTCCATTTCTGATTATTACCAAAGACTTGCTAACCGAATCGGGAAGCTCAACTCAAGCACGCTATTTAGTTCCTTGTTTCTTAGGTCTTCAGATCTCAATTGCCTATCTTTTAGCCAGTAAACTGAGTTCTAGCATTACCCATTCTTGGCAAAGAAAATTTTGGCAAATGGTCACTATTTTAATAATTTCTGGAGGAATCTTATCTTGTACTATTAGTTCTCAGGCAGAAACTTGGTCAAATAAATACGGAACTAATCTAGACGTGATCGCTCATGTTATTAATCAAGCTACTCATCCTCTAGTTATTAGCGATCGCTCTCCACTCTTGCTCTTATCTCTTAGCCACCAACTTCATCCAGAAGTACAACTACAATTGTTAAAACCATCCAGCGTCCCTCAAATTCCGACAAACTTTAATGAGATTTTTTTATTAGAACCCTCTCCAAACTTACGACAGAAAATTGAAAGAAATCAACAGTACCAAATGGTTGCTGTTAAAAAAGTCAAAAAACTTTGGCTACTAAAAAAACAAAACTCTTAAAAACTGTTGGTTGATCTTAGGGGATTAACTTTAATTGCTCCTAGCAAAAAGCTGAGCTTGTTGAGAACAGAGAAAAAACAAGCCCATGTTATATCCTTACTGCTATTCAAGTTAATCTATGCGTTAGCCACCTGAGTCGCCTTAATCATGGGGCGATCGCAACTTTTTTCCCTGCTATGTCCTGTAGAAAAACCATAACTTTTCTTAAAATCTAAGTTTTTTATCGCGATCGCAGAAACATCTATCCCGTTGCTCAGTCTTTATTCAATAAGACCAATCCCGACTGGGAGAGCATAAGCACTAATGAATGAGAAAATCTAGGAATACTTACCTAAAAAACTTGGTTTATATGGCGATCGCGCTTATTATTAAAGTGTGCAACAGTACGGAGCGCATCTTAGCCAAGCAATACTCCCTTGAAGCTTTGTGGTGTGTCAGGAGATATACAAGTGAAAACGGTTGATTTTAGCGGAAGACCCTTCCATTTTATCGGCATAGGCGGGATCGGCATGTCTGCTCTTGCCTACATCCTAGCCAAACGTCAGTTACCTGTTTCCGGTTCTGACCTTCGTCCCAGCCATATTACTGATCGCTTGCAGTCAGTTGGTGCCCAGATCTTTAATCGTCAAGAAGCCACTAACTTAGAACTGTTTCAATCGCGCGATCGTCCTACTTACGAAACCTTACCTATTTTAGCCGGAGCCGGACAAACTGGCGCGACAACCAATGGGAATGGAACCGGAAAATCCAGTCAGTACCTCAGTCAAATGAGCCTTGATGAGAGTCTCCCTCAAGTCATTTGTTCAACGGCAATTGGAAAAAGTAATTCAGAATATTTAGCGGCTAAAGAACGAGGCTGTCCTATTTTTCACCGTTCTGAGGTTTTATCTGCTCTGATCGCAGAATATCACAGCATTGCTGTTGCTGGTACCCACGGAAAAACCACAACCAGTAGCTTAATTGGGTATGTATTGCTCAAAGCGGGTTTAGATCCGACGATTATTGTCGGCGGCGAAGTAGAGGCCTGGGAAGGTAACGCTCGTTTGGGAAATAGTCCCTATCTCGTGGCCGAAGCGGACGAATCCGATGGATCTCTAGTCAAACACGCTCCCAAGATTGGAATTATCACCAATATCGAACTCGATCATCCCGATCATTACCAAAACCTAGAACAGGTTATTAAGACGTTTCAGATTTTTGCAAGGCAATGCGAAACAGCGATCGGATGTATTGACTGCGAGATAGTTCGCACGCAACTCAACCCCCAAATCACCTACAGCCTTGACCCCCAATCTGGTGCTGACTATACAGTTTCTCAGATCGACTATCATTTTGGCGGATGCACTGCCCAGGTTTGGGAGCGAGGCCAATTACTGGGGCAGATGGAATTACGCATACCTGGGAAACATAACATCAGTAATGCTTTAGCGGCCATCGCGGTAGGACGGCTGCTAGGATTGGAATTTAAGGTGATGGCCGGCGCGATCGCCACCTTTGCAGGAGCCAAGCGACGATTTGAAGATCGCGGTCATTGCAACGGCATAACCTTGATTGACGATTATGCCCATCACCCTAGCGAAATCCGTGCAACCCTATCGGCTGCTCGCTTAAAATTAAGTCAGGATGAGAACTCGCGAGTAGTGGCGATCTTCCAACCGCACCGCTATAGCCGCACGGCTGCTTTTCTCGATGAATTTGCGACTGCTTTTGGCGATGCTGACTTAGTGATCGTGACCGATATTTATAGTGCGGGCGAGGTGAATTTTCACCAAATGAGCGGGCAACAAGTTGCCGACGCGATCGCTCGTCACCACGATAAGGTGTTTTATCATCCCACACTCAAAACCCTAAGCGGTTGGTTGCGAGAAATCCTTCAACCAGGAGACTGGGCGCTATTTTTGGGCGCAGGAAACCTCAATCAAACAATCCCTGAACTCATTGCCCTTTATGCTGCTCAATAAAGCTCATTAGCCGTCAAATTTGCTGATCGGGGCCAAGTTTCCAGGTATCTCTATTTATTCGTAGTCTCGTGGTGAGGACTCCTATGACAATCTTCTTTGCTGCTGCACCGACTCAAGCCATTGAAACTTTGATCCGCCCTCAAGTTTCCTTAGCCGACTTAACCTCCTATCGCGTTGGCGGACAGGCGCAATGGTACGCATCCCCGCGAAACTGGGACGAACTGCAAGCGACCTTTGAATGGTTCGATCATCAAGATCTGCCCCTAACGTTATTAGGTGCAGGCTCGAATTTACTCGTGAGCGATCGCGGCATTCCTGGTTTAGTCCTGGGCACCCGCTATTTACGTCGCGTCCATTTCGAGCCCGAAACCGCTAGAATCACGGCCAGTGCCGGCGAACCCATCGCCCGTATTGCCTGGCAAGCTGCGAAACGAGGCTGGCGAGGCTTAGAGTGGGCTGTCGGCATTCCCGGAACAGTTGGCGGTGCAGTGGTCATGAATGCAGGCGCTCACAACCAATGTGCGGCTGAGTATCTCGTTAGCGCTCTCGTCCTTTCAGCGAATGGAACCCTAGAAACGCTAACGCCCAGAGATCTCAACTACAGCTATCGGACTTCAGCCTTGCAAGGCGACAGGCGACTGGTTATTGAGGCTACTTTCCAACTACAACCCGGCTTTACTAGGGAAGAAGTTATGGAAATGACTGACCGCAACCTCAAACAGCGTAAAAATTCCCAACCCTACGATCGCCCCAGTTGCGGTAGCGTGTTTCGCAATCCCAAACCTCAAGCGGCTGGCTGGTTAATCGAACAACTAGGGTTAAAGGGCTATCGAATCGGAGATGCAGAAGTGTCTGTGCGCCATGCCAACTTTATCCTCAACTGCGGCAAAGCCAAAGCAGACGATATCTTTCGCCTAATTCGTCACGTCCAGGAGCGAGTTGAAGAGCGCTGGTCTGTTTTGCTAGAGCCAGAAGTAAAAATCTTAGGTGAGTTTTCCGTTTAATCGATCTGCCTTAAGTCTCAGGAAAGTATAAGATGAACAAGAGATCGATCTCGTTCGATCAAGCAAGTTTTATAATCTAAAGAGATATGGCAAAAGGACAAGGATTTGGCTTCGGTTTAGGACAACTCAAAGATGCTTTCCAAAAAGCTAAGCAAGTACAAGAAGGAGCCAAAAAACTCCAAGAAGAGTTAGAGCAAATGGAAGTTCAGGGGGAAAGCAGCGATGGTTCGGTTCAAGTCATCCTCAGTGGCAACCAAGAACCCCGTCGTGTAGAAATTGCGCCAGCAGCCCTTGAGCGAGGTGCAGAGGCACTTTCTCAACTGGTTACCGAAGCGATGGTAGATGCCTACAACAAATCCACAGAAACCATGCGGACGCGGATGGAAGAACTCACTAGCGGTCTGAATCTTCCCGGAATGTAGTGGTCAGTAATCAGTGTTATTAGTCATTAGTGCGAGCGTCAAGAAAAGCGCAAGCTCTTCGGCTCACACTACAATTATTGGTGATTGGTGATTGGTGATTGGTGACTGGTGATTGGTGACTGGTAGCTGATAACTCAACCAATCCAAAATCCTTTCATCCAAAATCTGCTTACTGATGACTGATAACTGGTGACTAACGATTCGTATATAAATGAAATATAAGAGAACAAAATGGTTGTAACCGTTGTTGTTCAGTTCAGATTCCGAGGCGACTATGAAAATCAACATACAGTCAGCACTCAGCGATTCCCACGTTGATGCTAACCAACTCAACAGTCAGCGTCAACTGTCTCTAGCCATCTGTGCGATCGCTCAAGAAGAGCAAGACCAAACTTTACCGCTCAATTTGTGCTTGGTCCTCGATCACAGTGGCTCTCTGACTGGACGGCCGTTAGAAACCGTTAAAGAAGCGGCAATTCGTTTAGTAGAAAAATTAAGTCCCAAAGATCGCCTCTCAGTCGTTGCCTTCGACCATCGCGCCAAAGTCATCGTCCCCAATCAAACCGTAGCGGAACTGAGTAAAGTCAAGCAACAGATTCAACAATTAGAGCCGGCTGGCGGAACGGCAATTGACGAGGGGATGAAGCTGGGGATTATAGAAGCGACAAAAGGCAAGAATAACACGGTTTCGCAAATTTTGTTGCTGACTGATGGCGAAAACGAACATGGGGATAATCAGCGCTGTCTGAAACTGGCTCAGTTGGCATCGGAGTACAACATTACCATCAATACCCTGGGCTTTGGTACGTATTGGAATCAGGATGTTTTAGAAAAAATAGCTGACTTGGCCGGAGGGACGCTCTGTTACATCGAAACTCCCGAACAAGTGCTGAGCGAGTTTAGCCGACTGTTTACCCGCCTGCAATCGGTCGCTTTAACCAATGCTTACCTGTTGCTAGAATTAATGCCTCAAGTGCGTCTGGCAGAACTCAAACCCATCGCGCAAGTCTCGCCAGAAACCGTAGAATTAACTTACCAAATGGAGGGCGATCGCCTCGCCGTCCGCCTGGGAGATCTCATGACGGAGGGGTCGCGGGTAGTTTTGCTCAATTTATACTTGCATCAGTTAGCTCCTGGAAAACAAACCATTGCTAAAGTTCAGGTTCGCTACGATGATCCAGCAATGGCTCAAGAAGGTTTGCTCTGCGAACGAATTCCCGTTGAAATTGAAGTACAACCTGTCTATCAGCCGCAACCCGATCCCGAAGTCCAAAAAGCGATCTTGATGCTGGCGAAATATCGACAAACTCAGATTGCAGAAACTAAATTACAACAGGGCGATCGCGCTGGAGCGGTAACTATGCTGCAAACGGCTGCTAAAACGGCAATCCAACTCGGAGACCAAGGAGCGGCAACCGTCCTGCAAACCAGTGCCACCCGCTTACAGTCAGGAGACGACCTCACAGAAGCTGAACGCAAGAAAACGCGAATCGTTGCCAAGACAATCTTACAAGAGAAGACAACCCAAACTTAATCTGAGTGATACAACTCGCATCGTCTGAGTTTTTCCAACAACGCCAACACGCGCGTATCGCCTTTTGCCAGTTGGTAAAGCAGGCAGCTTGGCTGATGTAAACAGTTATTGCACAGCATGACCCTGTTTAACTGAAACTCTGTTCAGTTCCATTCTGCCGCAGAATTCAGCTAGCTGTCCCGATATTTTTTTAAATTTCATTTAGCTTTTAGCCGGCTTCTTCCTCGTATTCCGGTGCCTTCTCTTTCTTCTTGTCGGGGATGTTGACGGGTGCGGGCTTGTAAGGCTCTGGCTCTACATCGTCGTCCCAGACATCATTTTGGACATCATCGTAATCGTATTCGTAATCCCGCTCGCGAGATTTTGGTTCGTAAGGAGGAGCCTCATAACGAGCCGCCGCCCGCTCTTGTCTAGCTTCGCCCCAGTTATCCTCTTCTAATTCTTCTTCGTATTCTTGATAGCGAATCGACTCAGCCTGTCGCCGAGGGGGTGGTGCAGCAATGGGCTGTTCCCATGCATCCTCATCCCAACGTTCTTCTACAACCACGGGTTTACGAGCTTCCACGGGGGTACGGATGGGAACGCCGGAGGGCAATTGGTTCTCAGGCCGAGCAGCAGTCGGAAGACCAATTTCTTCTTCTTCCCTTTCCCAGGGCGGCCTG
The DNA here is from genome assembly GCA_964441015.1 of uncultured Pleurocapsa sp. GTDB lineage: Bacteria > Cyanobacteriota > Cyanobacteriia > Cyanobacteriales > Microcystaceae > Hydrococcus. The sequence continues at coordinate 20,925 of CAYTUO010000003.1, read as the reverse complement.
CCGATACCTAGACGTTCTAGGATGCCTACGCTTAACTGATTCAAGCGTTCCTCAGCGCCTTCAAAAACAATCAAGCGATTGGGGCCGCTACTGACCACTTCTTCCATTGAGATTTCGTAGGTGCTGATCAGTTGGTCGGGGATTTGCGGGAAACCGAGTGACGCAATAATGATGGAGGAAACTTTGCCATCCTCTAGGTTAAATTGAAAATCGCGGACGCGACCGAGGGGTTCTCCGGTTTCTGTGATGACTTCACTGTTGATGAGGGGACTGTAGGCATCAATATCAACGGTTTCAAAGACATCTTCATCCTCTACGAGAATTACATCGCCTGCTTGTCGGATACTGGAGAGATACATATACTGAGGCATTCCAGAGAGGGCGAGAATATTATCCCGCAGTCCTAATGCTAAAACTTCTCGGCGATCGATATCGACTAAAACATCTTTGACGACTCCCAACTTTTTACCCGTGCTGCGAGTGATCACTTGAGTGTTTAAAAATTCGTTACGTAAACGGATGTTATCAGTGGTCATTTTTTCCTGTAATCGAAGCTTTGGCTTCCTGTAGAAATTTATTTAAGGATAATGTTCTTAATAATGACGGGTCGTTTTAATTTACTGATAATAACTCAAGGTTTAGCATTTAAGATCGGACACTTGAAGATAAGCTCCTCCCTCTGGCACAATATTCGATAGGATACTCACAATAGTCTTTGGTAGATTAGCTCGACACGAGTTCATCAGAAAAAGTTGCCTGGTCATTTCAGCTTGTTAACTATTTTAACCAATTGCTTGACAATTGCCTTTACTAAAAAGTAGCAATCCGCTCTCTCAGCACAATTGTGACGGGATGTCTTCAACAATTTTGGTAATTTTTCTAAGATTTTTAGGGCGATCGCTCGCGAGGAATTTATTCTAGAAGAATTGGTTAGCTAAGATGAAATCATATCTAGCTGGCTACTTGTAATCATTCCGTTGCAGATAAACGCTATGAGCATGGGAATGAAGGATCTAGAACAATATTACGAAGTTCTTGGGCTAAAATTGGGGGCATCTCTCCAAGAGATTAACCAAGCTTACAAGGATTTGGCATTTATTTGGCATCCCGATCGCATCCCCCAAGATAATCAGCGTCTTCTAGAAAAAGCAGCCGCCAAACTCAAAGAAATCAACCACGCGCGGGAGCAGTTGCGCTTAATCCAAAGCGATCGACAACCGTCAAAGTCTTCCCAGTCTAACGATCCACCCAAGTCAGCACCCTCGCCGACACCGGAGCGATCGCAACCCAGTTATTCTCAAGCGAGAAGACCCTACTATGAAGATTTTAGCGGAGCCGACTTGAGAGGAGCTTCTCTCAAAGAAAAAGACCTTTCAGGTAGAAATATGATTGGTGCCAATCTCAGCGAAGCCGATCTCAGCGATAGCTTTTTACACAAGGTCAATTTAGAAGAAGCTATTCTCTATAAAGCCAATCTTTTTCGGGCTAATTTGCTACAAGCTAATCTAAAACGCGCAAATTTACAGGAATCAAATTTAATTAGCGCGGATTTGAGCGGAGCCGATTTAAGAGAAGCCGATTTGAGAGGCGCTAAGATTGGTTTTGGCAATCGCATCATGGTGAAACTGACAGGCGCTATTCTCACCGGAGCAATTTTGCCTGATGGAAAGATTCATCGGTGAAGCCATTCAAACCAACAAGCACTGACCTCCCGGACACAATTGCACCAATTCGATAGGAACGGGTTGAACCATCCAAATATCTTGACAGTATTCTCGGATAGCGCGATCGCTAGAAAATTTTCCCATCCGTGCCACATTCAAAATTGACATCCGCGTCCAATTATCGCGATCGCGGTACGCTTGACTCACTTTTTCTTGAGCGTCAATATACGATTGATAATCGGCAAAGAGCAGATATTCATCTCGATACAGCAGATTGTCTATGAAGGGTTTAAATAAATCGGCATTCCCGTGAGAAAAGAAACCCGAACTAATCAAATCGATAACGGCTTTCAGTTCGGCGTTGTTCTGGTAATAATCCAAAGGATTGTAGCCTCGTGCTTTTAATGCATAAACCTCTTCAATTGTCAAGCCAAATAAGAAAAAGTTTTCAGCACCTACTTCTTCTCGGATTTCAACATTAGCGCCGTCGAGGGTTCCAATCGTGAGTGCGCCGTTGAGAGAGAATTTCATATTTCCTGTACCAGAGGCTTCTTTTCCTGCGGTAGAAATCTGTTCGGAGAGATCGGCGGCAGGATAGATTCGTTGAGCGTTGGTAACGTTAAAATCAGGTAGAAAGACGACTTTAAGGCGATCGCGCACGTCAGGATCGCTATTGACGATATCAGCCACAGAGTTGATCAGTTTAATCATTAATTTCGCCATAAAGTAGCCAGGAGCAGCTTTTCCGCCAAAAATAAAAGTGCGCGGTGTCATCTCCAGATCCCGATTCTGTTTGAGGCGATTGTAAAGGGTAATAATGTGTAAAACGTTGAGGTGTTGGCGCTTGTATTCGTGAATGCGTTTTACCTGAATGTCAAATAAAGATTCTGTATCGACAACAATATTGAGCTTTTTCCGAATATAGGTCGCCAAATCTCGTTTGATGTCTTGCTTAATTTGTCGCCATTGTTCGCGAAATGAAGGGTCATCCACAAAAGCTTCTAATTTCCTCAAATCGTCTAAATATTTAATCCATCTGTCCCCGATTTTTTCTGTAATGAGTCGAGTCAGTCTGGGGTTGCTGAGAACCATCCAACGACGAGGAGTCACTCCATTGGTTTTGTTGCTGAATTTTTCGGGAAAAAGTTCGTAAAAATCTTTCAGGACAGTTTTTTTGAGTAATTCGCTATGGAGTGCAGCCACCCCATTAATTGCGTGAGAACCAACGCAGGCGAGATTGGCCATGCGAACATATCTTTCCCCGCTTTCATCGATGAGAGAGAGGCGCGATAGCTTGTCTAGTTCCCTGGGATATTTAATCCGAACGCGATCTAAAAAACGTTGATTAATTTCGTAGATAATTTGTAAATGTCGAGGAAGCAGACGACCAAATAGCTCGATTGACCATTTTTCTAAAGCTTCGGGTAAAAGAGTATGGTTGGTGAAAGCGAAAGTCTTTTGGGTAACCTCCCAAGCTATATCCCAGTCGAGACGATATTCGTCAATCAACAAACGCATCAGTTCAGCCACCCCAATAGAAGGGTGAGTGTCATTGAGTTGAACAGCAAAATGTTGATGAAAATTCTCCAAGCGTTCTCCTGAAGATAAAAGCAAGCGAATCATGTCTTGCAGAGAACAGGAAACAAAAAAGTATTGTTGTTGCAGGCGCAGTTCTTTCCCCTGAATCGGTTCGTCATTGGGATAGAGAATTTTGGTCAGGTTTTCTGAGATGACTTTGGCGTTGACTGCACCGTAATAATCGCCAACGTTAAACGCTTGGAAATCAAACGATTCAGTAGCTTCTGCTTTCCAGAGGCGCAGGGTATTTGCCGTATTGACTTGGTATCCCAGGATGGGAATATCGGAGGGAATTCCTTTAATCACCCGATGAGGAATCCAGCGCACGCGATAATTTCCTTGGTCGTCGTGATGGGATTCGATGCGGCCGCCAAATTTAACTTCAACAGATTCTTCTGGACGTACGATTTCCCAAGGATTGCCGTATTGCAACCATTTATCGGTGATTTCTATTTGCCAACCATCGCGAATTTCTTGGTCAAAAATGCCAAATTCGTAGCGAATTCCGTAGCCAATGGCTGGAATTTCTAAGGTAGATAATGAATCTAGGTAACACGCAGCGAGACGACCTAAACCTCCATTTCCCAAACCGGGTTCTTCTTCTTGTTCGATCAGTTCTTGAAGATCGAGTCCCGATTCTTCCACCGCTTGACAAACTTTGTCATAGAGTCCCATATTGATGAGATTATTGGCTAAGTGAGGGCCGACGAGAAATTCTGCTGAGAGATAGCAGACGACTTTAACCTCCTTTTTCCTGTAGGTTTGCATAGTATTGAGCCAGCGTTGCAGGAGGCGATCGCGTATTGTATAGGCCAGCGCCATGTAATAATCATTTTTGGTAGCGCTTCCAGGAAATTTGCCCTGGATGTAGAAAAGATTATCGGCTAAGGCGCTTCTGAGGGTTGTGATGCTTAATCCCGTGCGATCGTCTTCAACTTGTATTTGAGGAGTGAGGGAGGATTCCATCGGTGGATTCATGATCTTAGGCTCGGATATTTGATATTGTATCAAGAGTTCACCCCCTTACAAGCCAATGAAGAGCAATCAAAGACTACCGATCACAGTAATCGTCTTCGTCGCGTTAACTTTTATACCAAAGGCAGCATTAGCAAATGTAGGTAGTACGATGATGTGGTTCGGGTTACTCCACCTTGCAATTGGAAACGCGATCGTAGGAATACTCGAAAGCGTCCTAGTTAAAACAGTACAGAAGTTGAATGTTGCAATATGGAAGATAGTATTAGGGAACTATGTATCAATGTTCTTTGGTCTTTACGTTGTTGCTCCAATTTTTGCCATAGAGGTAGGGAATAGAAATTTTTGGGACGGAGCAACATCATTCGGAGATTATCAACTTAGAGGCTTTTTTGTAGGTATGTTTTTCGCCTATCTCTCAACATTAGCGATCGAATATCCTTTTTTTAGATGGGCTATTCCTAGTAAGGAAAAGGATTTGAAAGTTGTCAAAGCCACATTATTATCAAACTCAGTTTCCTACATCATCATGACAGGAATTTATTTTCTAATAGTTTTGCCAGGAAGTAAGTGGTAAAAATGTTAAACTTGCCCGATTGTAAATTCTACTGTTACTGTTGCTGAGATTTCTTTGGTGGCTTTAAAATCTGTGCCAATATCTACTTGGGCGCTCGCTGCTCGTCTTTTATAATCGCCCGATCCATACATATACATATTATTAAAATTTACTTCAGCAGCTTCTGTTTGTAAATTGATTGAAGATGGCATTGCCAAAAATAAAATTCTGTTCTTCAACCGTAATATGCAACCTGGCAGACTATGCCACGATCTCAGTTTTTTCTGTTTCTGAAACTTTAATTACACCCAGTTCGCTCATCATTTTCTCCAATATTTAAATCGCATTGTAAATTAATAATAAATAAAGGGCAGGCATAGCCCACCCTTTTGACTAGATTATTACTGCTAGTTTTATCCGGCAGAAACTTTGAGACTGGCAGGATTAGCGCGATCGCCTTTTATCACTAGTCCTCGCTTATTTGCGTCTAGATGGCGCACAATCTTGTATACAGCTTCTACTTCATCGGGAAAACCCGCTTTTTCTGCCAGAATTGCTAA
>CAYTUO010000003.1:0-15582 GCA_964441015.1 uncultured Pleurocapsa sp. | reverse complement strand
GGGTTCGCCTGACGACTGTAGGACTTGCACGATCGCCTTTTGCAACTCTAAAATCGAAGCGGCCATCTTTTTGCCTGCTTCTACTCCAGGTTGGTGATAAGCATTGATATTCACTAGAGAAGCATACAATCCTACTGCCCGTTCGTAGAGAGCGATCAGTGCGCCAACAGTTCGCGCATCGGCTTTAGGAACGGTAATCGTAATCGAATCGCGATGATTTTCGTAGAGTGCTGCTCTTGTTCCTTGCACGAATGCTGATAGGTAGTCTCCAGAGGTAATTCCTGGATCTAACTCAATAGAATTTCCCTGACGATCTTCGAGAACTTCAATAAAGGTAGCGAAGAAATTGGGAATGCCTTCTCGCAATTGTTGTACGTAGGCGTGTTGATCGGTAGAGCCTTTGTTTCCGTAGACGGCAATTCCCTGATAGACGGTGTTGCCATCCAAATCTTTTTCTTTCCCCAAAGACTCCATCACCAATTGCTGCAAGTAACGGCTGAATAGGTACAGGCTATCTTTGTAGGGAAGGACTACCATGTCTTTATTTCCCTTGCCATCGCCTGCACAGTACCACGACAAAGCAAGCAGTGCGGCGGGATTGCGTTTGAGATCGCTAACTCTGGTTGCCTGATCCATTTCCTTTGCACCAGCCAGCATGGCCCGGATATCAATCCCTTGCAAAGCGGCGGGAAGCAGTCCCACGGCGGACAATTCCGAGGTGCGTCCCCCCACCCAGTCGAACATGGGAAACGTCGCTAACCAGCCTTCGGATTTAGCTACTTTGTCCATGTTGCTACCGGGCATAGTGATGGCAACGGCGTGTTGGGCAAAGTTGAGTCCTTGTTTTTCGTAGGCGTGTTTGGCTTCTAACATCCCGTTGCGAGCTTCGGGAGTGCCGCCGGATTTCGTGATGACGATGACTAGGGTACTATTGAGGCGATCTTGGATTTGGGTTAAGACGCGATCAAATCCTGCGGGATCGCTATTGTCAAAGAAATGGATCGCCATCGGTGGAAAATCTGGCGCGAGTGCCTCAGCGACAAATTGCGGGCCTAGTGCCGATCCGCCAATGCCAATAGAGAGGATATCAGTAAATTTAAAGGACTGTGGCGGTTTAATTGCGCCTACATGAACTTTTTGGACAAACGTTTCAATCGCTTCTAGGGTTTGGACAATCTCTTTTTTGAGGCCTTCAGCCGGGGCTAAATCTGGATCGCGCAGCCAGTAGTGACCGACCATTCGGTCTTCGTCAGGATTGGCGATCGCACCTTTCTCTAGTGCCTCCATATCTTGAAAGGCTTTAGCAAATTTTGGCTTTAAAGCTTCAATGAGCAGATCGTCAAAGCGCATCCGGCTGACATCGAGATACAATCCCAAGCCGTCGTGATAGTACAGCCAATCTTGGTAACGTTGCCAGAGTTGTTGGGGAGTCATCAGCAGTCAATTCTCAGCGTTCTGTTAATTATTATCGGTTATCGTCTATTAAGTTCTACATATTCACCGATTTTTTAAAGGTTAAGCTTATCGATAACTTCTCGCAAGACTTTAGCGGAATTTTGCAGTTGTAATTCTTCTGTTTGGCTCAATGATAAATTAACTGTCTTAATTGCCCCCTTTTCATTGACGACGGTTGGTAAGCTCAAGCAAATATCGTGAATGTTATATAATCCCCTCATCAGGGTACTGACTGTCAAGATGCGTTCTTGCGATCGCAAAATGGCTTTGACCATATCGGTGACGGCTAAGCCGATGGCGTATGACGTATAGCCTTTGCGTTGAATAATTTCATAAGCCGCATTTTTGACCTGAGCGAAAATAGCCTGTAATTCTTCCTTGTCGCCAGCAGGAAGGCTTTCCCAATCGCTTTTGAGCAGTTTTAATCCAGCGACATTGGCCGTACTCCAGACGGGAACCTCACTATCTCCATGTTCCCCAATGATATAAGCATGAACGCTGCGAGAGTCGATATTTAATTTCTGTGCCAGTAAAGAACGAAAACGCGCCGTATCTAATACCGTTCCCGATCCCAGTACCCGAGAACAGGGAAAGCCCGTAAGTTTAAGGGTAACGTAGGTCATGATGTCAACGGGATTGGTAACAATCAGTAAAATAGCGTTTGGGCAGTATTTTACTATGTCCTGCAAAAGGTTTCTGAAAATGGCAACATTCCGTTCTACGAGATTGAGACGGCTTTCTCCTGGCTTCTGAGCGGCTCCAGCCGTGATAATGACGATATCGGCATTCTGTCCTGCATCGGTGATCGTTCCTGCTTGCAAAAAGGTAGGAGAAATAAAGGGCATTCCATGCATGAGATCCATCACTTCCCCTTCGACCCGTTCTTGAGAAATATCTTGTAGGATTAGTTCATCAAAGCAGTCTTGAATCAGCATAGAATAGGCGCAAGCCATCCCCACTTGACCGACACCAATAATAACCCCCTTACGCGGACGGATAGGCGTAGGCTTTTCTGCATCGGGGTTGGGAATAAAGATCTGTTCAAACATTGTTGTGCATAAGTATAGTCTTGTCAGTCTGCTAGTTTTTGAAGGGTTTTTTCAGCTACGATCGCAACAAACTTGGAATTGATTCTTTGAGCAGTGCTAGCGCTCCATTGACGATCAGTTGAACGGCGATCGCCAACACAAAAAAACCCAAAATGCGATTCATCATTCCCAAGCCATTTTTTCCCAAGATTTTAACTAGCGGTTCTCCTAGCGCCAGAAGTAGATAAAGTATGATTCCCAACAAAGTAATTCCGAGTAAACATCCGACTATCCCCGTCCATTGAGTCGTTTGTTCCGACATCCCAATCGTTACCCCAATTGCACCAGGCCCGCTCACAATGGGGACTGCCATCGGCGTGAAAGAAATGTCTTCCATGTCTACCGCTTCTCTATTTTCATGTTCAGTCAAGCGTGGACGTGCTGAAACCATCTCCCAGGCAGTATGACTGACTACCAAGCCTCCGGCAATCTGGAGAACCCCTAAAGAAATACCAAAAAAACTCAGAATAAACTTTCCGGCCAGAAAAAAAGCCCATAGCACCCAGACAACGTGAATCGCCGTAAAGCGAGCTTGTCTCCCTCGATAGTCAGGCGGATCTCCATTAGTCAGACCATAGAAAATGGGCACGGCTCCCACCGGATTAGCAATGGGAAGTAAGGCAGTGACCGTTCCAATGGCGTAAGATATCAAATTCTCTAGCATTGTCTCCTCTCCCCGTCACTCCCTCTTCTAATCTTCTCGTCAACCGCAAGCTGTCAGCAAAAGTAAAGAAAGATTAGTGTTTGTTAGCGTTTTGGATACTGTTGATTAGCCCTAAAAAACCATTGAGAGGTTGAACCATTTATCGTCCTCCGACAGTAATTGAATCCACTTTAATGTGAGGTTGACCGACAGTAACATAAACGCTACCACTGACGGAGCCGCAGAAACCAGCCGCCAGCCCTAAATCTTGCGAACACATCGAAATTTTATTCATGATGTCTTTGGCTTCGCCGATGAGGGTCGCTCCTTTCAACGGTTTAGTAATCTTGCCGTTTTCGATCGCATAGGCCTCTGAGACAGCAAAATTAAACTCTCCTGTTGCTCCAACACTTCCACCGCCCATCTGTTTGCAGTAGATACCTCGCTCGATGGAAGCAAAAAGGTCGTCTAGAGAATAGTTTCCAGGGGCAATGTAGGTATTCCGCATCCGAGAAGCGGCGGCATATTTATAATCTTGGCGGCGGCCGCTACCCGTGCGAGGGTGTCCTGTTCGCATCGAACCGGCGCGATCGGCTAAAAAGTTCTTCAAAATGCCATTTTCAATTAATAAAGTTCTTTGGACAGGCATTCCTTCGTCATCCATATCTATCGTCCCAAAAGCTTTATCTGAGAGTCCTTCATCCCAGGCAGTTAGGTTTTCGTGGGCGATTTTCTCTCCCTTTTTGTCGATAAAGGGCGTGGTTTTGTGTTCGATTTGCGTGGTTTCTAGCAGGTGTCCGCAAGCTTCGTGGAAGATTACGCCGCCAAACTCGTTAGCCATGATGATTGGATAGGTTCCCGATTCTACATAGTCAGCGTAAAGCATTTTTCCGGCTGACTCGGCGACTTCCTCTGCTGTGGTTTCATAGTTCCAGAGACGTAAAAAGTTGGGATCGCTCGTATTTCCCGATCGCTTTCCCATCGAAGAGCGATGAGCGCCATCAGCACAGAGAAGATTGTAACCGACCGATTGGGTGAGGCGAATGTCTCTAGCAAAGATTCCGTCGCTAGCGGCTACTAGCACTTCTTGCCAGTCTCGGAAATAGACTGCTCGTCGAGATTGGGCGTGGAAGGCTTTTTGATTGAGTTTTTGATTGGCATCTAGCAGGATTTCTCCCATTTCTTTCATCGAACTGCATTGAGACAGCCACACTTCTTTCCCTTTAGCGCTGCCATAGTCCCTCAACATTTCTAAATTGATTTCTGGAATATAGGCATTGGGTGCGGGAAGTTGCAGTCCCAAGATCGAAAGTCCTTTCTCTAGCGCTGCTTTTAGTCCGCTAAAGGACAGATCGTTGGTGCTGACGTAACAATCGGCTTTACCGCGAAATACTCTGACTCCAGCACCAGTGGAAAGACGAGGTGAGATACTGGTGATGGCATCATCTTCTGCCAAACAACTGATGTAGTTGACATGCTCTAGGAAAAATTCGATAAAATCTGCTCCAGCAGCCCGTCCTAAGCCAAGGAGCGTTGCTAGGGGAGCTTGCCAGGTTGAATCGAAGCGATCGCGACTGGGAGTATATTGTAGTGCGGGCAGTTCTTTAGAGAGCAGTAGCGTAGGCGGCATAAATAACTTCCTCTGTAAGCAGCATCGAGATGACTGACTGTAACGAGTTCCTTATTTGCCAGTTTAACGTAGACTGACTGCTGCTTCAATTTATCGCTTTGCGTCAATCGATTTTGGATGAAAGGATTTTGGATTGGCTAATTTTATTGCAATTGTAAAATTCTAAAAAATGAAAATAAAATTTAGATCCATCAGATCATCTCTTACTCTAGACATTAATTTTAAATTTTAAACTGCATGATTTATCTTTAGTTTTTTTAGGAGAATTACCTGACTGACTTGTGCTTAAAACGAGGGTAAAGAATTGTTTATCTAGTAGAAATTATCTTTGTATACAGTGATAATAAAACTAATCCTTTAGTTGCCGATAGGAGACTTTTGATTTCTTTCTAACAGGAGCATAGCATAATGTCCAATACACCGATACAGGTCACAACCGACCTAAGCAAAGTCTTAGAAAAAATCAATACTAAGCTAGACAAGATTGATGAGAAGTTTGAAACTAAGCTAGATAAGATTGACGAGAAGTTTGAAACTAAGCTAGACAAAATTATTAGCGACGTTAGCGATATCAAAAGTGATCTAGCTGCCACAAAAGCAGAGTTAAAAGGAGATATTAATGTCTTAAAATCAGAAGTTAGCTTCTTGAAAGACGATCTCAAAGATCTTAAGGGTTCATCTAAGGCTCAAATCTGGACATTGATCGGAATTCTCATTACAGCAGTTGGTGGGTTTTTAGTGGCTGTTGGGCGATTTGTTTTGGCAACCCCTAACCTTTAACTAAACATTTAATCACCGGAGATGTCTTAGCCATCATCTGATTTTGGATTGAGACCTTTTTGGTTTGTGGTCAAATTAAGGAGTAAGATATGGACTGGGAGAGTTCCGAACCTTGGCAGCAGGCACAGAATATTTTAGAAGTTCTCTCTGCCTTAAGCTATAGCGCTGGCGAACTAGATAGCTATCTGCATCACATTGCCTGCGGTGTCAGCCAGCTACTGGGGCTAGATTGGTCAGTCGTTACCCTGTGTCGCGATGGACAAGAGCGAATCATGGCAAGTAGTTTGGACATGGGGAAGGGCGAACATATCTATAAGTTACACGGTTCCCTCACCGATACCGTCGTGCGAACGGGTAAAACCTTAGCCGTTGAAAATGCGATCGCACATCCAGAATATGGCGAACCACCAGAAGGTTATACTTCTTATCTGGGAGTACCGCTACGCACCCCTGAAGGACACACCATCGGCACGATTTGTTCTTTTTGCCATCAGCCGCGTCAGTTCACGAATGCAGAAGTTCGCACGGTAGAATTGTTTGCTGAACGCGCAGCCACTGCGATCGAGAATTACACCCTCTACCAAAAACAACGGCAGTTTAATGATTTTCTAGAGGCTGAGATAGCCAAACGGACAGAGGAGTTAAAGGCTGCTCAAGCGAAATTAATCGAACAAGAAAGATTAGCTGCGATCGGAGAATTTGCTGCCTCAATTGTCCATGAAATCCGCAATCCTGTCACTACAATTTTAATGGGATTGGAATACTTTAAAAGAAACTCGGTTTCTGATCGCGATCACTTGCGCGTGTCTTTGGCATGGGATGAAGCCAAGCGCTTACAAAATCTGTTGAGTGAAATTTTACTTTATGCCAAGCCGCACCTTTTACAACGCGAGGAAATCGATCCCAATCGAGTCATTGAAGAAATGCTTTTTTCCCTTAGTGAAATGCCAGAAGCTGAGGGGCGAAAAATTGAATTTATTCCATCAGCCACTCCCGTCAAAATTTTAGGCGATAAAGATAAATTTAAACAGATATTAATTAACTTGGTTCGGAATGCTTGTGAGGCGATCGCATCAGGTGAAGTGGTGACTTGTAAGGTCGAAAAAGATAAAGATTCGCAGCAACTTTGTTTCAGCGTCTGCAATGGGGGAACGCCTATTTCAGAAGACATTCTTCCTAAGTTAACGCAACCCTTTTACTCAACAAAACCTGGAGGAACGGGGCTAGGATTAGCAATTGTCAAACGCATTGTCGATGCTCATGGAGGTTGTTTATCTATTCAGTCTGACGCATCCATAGGAACGATAATTACTATTAAAATTCCCTGTGTAGAATAGTTATAGCAGAAGGTAGAAGTTCAGGAGTCGTAGAGACGTTGCAGTGCAACGTCTCTACAGGAGTTCAGGAGTTCAGGAGTTCAGGAGTCAGTAGTCATTAGTTCTCTGTTTACCAGTCACCAATCACCAATCACCAATGTTTCTTGAAAAGTCGTTGCAATCCAATTGATTATAGCTTCCGACGATAGCGGTTTAGAAAAATAATAGCCTTGGGCGTAATCGCATTTAAGGACTTGTAATTGAGAGAGTTGTTCGGAAGTTTCCACGCCTTCTGCTGTGACTTTTATGCCTAAACCGTGTGCCAAAGAGATGATCGCTCGAACGATATCTGCATTCTTGTTACTGAGGGTCATATTGTTCACGAAGGCGCGATCAAGCTTGAGGGTATCGATAGGGAAAGAATTGATACAACTTAACGACGAATACCCTGTCCCAAAGTCATCTAACGATAACTGCACACCTAATTCTTTAATTTGGGAAAGAATAATCGCTGCTGTTTCCTCATATTCATTCATTAAACCCGTTTCTGTTACCTCTAGCTTCAGACTGCTAGCTTTTAACCCTGTCTTTTGTAGGATGCTTTCAATTTGTTCTGCCAAATCGGGTTGAGATAACTGTTTGCGAGACAAGTTGACACTCATGGTCAAAGACTGACAAGCTGGAAATCGCTCCTGCCAAACTTTCATCTGAGTGCAGGCTTCCCTGAGAATCCATTGACTGAGAGGGATAATTAATCCGGTTTCTTCTGCTACTGGGATAAAGTCGGCTGGAGAAATGATACCTTGTTCTGGATGTTGCCAGCGTACCAGTGCTTCAAAGCCTATGCCTTGGTTAGTAGTCAGAGAGATAATGGGTTGATAGTTAAGATAAAATTCGTTGCGATCGAGTGCCTGTCGCAGTGCTGTTTCTAACTGCAAACGCGCCTGTGCTTGGGCGTGCATGGTAGTATCAAAGACCTCATAACGCGCTTTACCCAAGGCTTTAGCCCGATACATAGCGGTGTCTGCATTGCGGAGGAGATCTTCTGGTTGGTGGCAATTTTGCGAATTAAGGGCGATACCGATGCTGGCAGAAATATAGACCATATGGCCCATAAGACTGAAAGGTTGCATCAATTCTTGATTGATCCGATGGGCAATCCGCGTTGCGTCGTTCACATCCTTGACATTTTCTAACAAGATAGCGAATTCATCCCCGCCCAAACGAGCAACAATATCCCCCGGCCGCAGGCATTTGAGCAGTCTTTTGGCAACTTGGATGAGCAATTGGTCGCCGACTAAGTGTCCTAGACTGTCATTAATAATTTTGAAGCGATCGCAATCTAAAAAGATGACTGCAAATAAATAATCGGGCTGTCGTTTGGTACGCTTCATCGTGCGTTAGACAAACCTGTAAGCTGATCGTAAAGAACTCGGTGATGGCTCAAATCGGTTTGAGAACCTGCCATGCGATAGGGTTGCCCGTTAGCAGAACGAACCGCAAGTCCTCGACTCAACGCCCACAGATACATTCCGTTGCTATGCTGAATTCGATATTCGCTTTCAAAATAAGGAGTAATTCCTCTGAGGTGGTCGCTTAACTTTTCTTTAAATCGCTCTATGTCTTCGGGATGAATGCGTTGCAACCACTGCTCGGCGTGCTGAAAATTCTCTTTCTCTTCTTCGTTGAGGCCAATCGTCGATTTCCAGCGCTCAGAGAAATAGACTTCGTTGGTAATTAAATTCCAATCCCACAAGCCATCATTCGCTCCTTGAGCCGCCAGTGCATACCGTTCTTCGCTTTCGCGCAACGCTTCCAAAGTTTGAGCGCGATTAATAGCATAACGAATCGATCGCTCTAATAATGAGGCATTAATTTCCCCTTTGACTAGATAATCGGCTGCTCCTGCTTGCATGGCTTCGAAATCTTTTTCCCTCTCTCTGTGTCCCGTTAGCATAATGACAGGAGTTTTATAACCACTGGCGATGACTTTCCGCAGCAGTTCTAAGCCGTTATTCTTGCCAAGCCAATAGTCGAACAGATAGATATCGTGCCGCTTTTTTTGGATGACTTGTAATGCTTCTTCATAATTGTCAATCCATTCAAGTGCAAAGTCAGTCCCTTGAATATCGGACAGCAAATCTTGGAGGAGGATAAAATCATCTTCATCGTCCTCCACTAACAGGATTGTTAATCGTTGACTGTCCTTATTGCTCATAGGGATGTTTGATAAAAATCAATATTAAGAATTTATATGTTAAGTATTCCCGCGATCGCCTATTTTTTTACCCTTCTGGTGGTAGCTCTACAACTGTCAACCAGTATTTCCCAAGCGTTTTTATTGCTTCGACCAATCCTTCAAAGGTAACTGGCTTGGCAATATAAGAGTTTGCTCCTAAATTGTAACTTTGGCAGATATCTATCTCTGTTTTCGAGGTGGTTAAAACAACGATGGGAATCGTGCGTAGACTGGGGTCGGCTTTGATTTCTTGTAGGGCTTCGCGACCGTTCTTTTTTGGCATGTTGAGATCGAGCAGGATCAGTCCAGGACGGGGAGAAGTCCTGGGATCGGCGTATTTGCCCCGACGGTATAGGTAGTCGCTCAGTTCTTCGCCATCGCAGACAAAGCGCAGATCGTTAGCTAGTCTGCTTTCTTCGAGGGCATCTTGGATTAGCATCCGATCCTCTTCATCGTCATCGGCAATCAGAATAGTGATGGAATTTTTGGTCGTTCTCATGGTTTGTTGGTAACTGAATCCTGTTTGGTAGGGAGGGTGATAATGAAGGTAGAGCCTTGTCCTGGCGTACTTTTAGCGGTAATCGATCCGCCGTGACGCTCGATAATTTTGGCGCAAATTGCCAGGCCAATACCAGTTCCTTCGTATTCGTGACGACCGTGCAGGCGTTGAAAAACCTGAAAGATGCGATCGCAATATTTTTCATCAAATCCGATTCCGTTGTCTTTGACTGCGATCTGACACACATCCAGTTGTGATTTCAGTCTCATGCTCTCTATTGTGACCCGTTAACTTTCGAGCAATAATTTCTTTTTGAAGAAGGCGAGCGGCGTGTCGAACGATTAAAAATAGAATGATATGGGAATGGGGAATGGAAAGCAGTTATCAGTTATCAGTAATTGTAGTGTGGCCCGAAAAGCTTACGCGAGCGGGACGCTCGCACTACTATTAAACTCCTGTACAGACGTTGCAGTGCAACGTCTCTACTGAACTGAACTGATTACTGATAATAGGGAGAGTGATGAGGAAAGTTGTGCCTTGACCTGGCGTACTTTGAGCAATAATAGAACCGCTATGACGAGCAACAATTTTGGCACAAATCGCTAAACCAACTCCAGTCCCTTCATATTCATGGCGACCATGCAGGCGTTGAAAAATTTGAAAGATGCGATCGCGATATTTTTCCTCAAATCCAATGCCATTGTCGGTCACTGATATCTGATATTGCTCGTTTGTCAATAATTTGCCATCAATCTTAACAATAGGCGGCTCGTCCTGTCGATGGAATTTCAAAGCATTGCCTAGCAGGTTCTGAAACAATTGTTGTATTTGTCTGCGATCGCCATAGATGGTCAAGAGTTTGCCGACTTCTATCTGTCCTTGAGTTTGCCCAATTCGCACTTCCAAATCGGAAATGACCTCAGACATAACTTCATTGAGATTGACGGGAACAAAAGGTGCAGCTTTGGTAGTGACGCGGGAGAAAGCGAGGAGATCTTCAATAAGCGATCGCATTCGCCGTGCTGAGTTCTGCATTCGTTCGAGATAATCCCGTCCTTGTTCGTTCAGTTGAGAGCCATATTTAGCTTTGAGGCGATCGCCAAAGGCTTCTATTTTTCGCAGGGGTTCTTGTAGGTCATGGGAGGCGATGTAGGCAAACTGTTCCAATTCTGCATTAGAACGGTTTTGCCAATCGTGCTAACGCCTTGGGTGAGTTGGCTAACACGAGAAAGGACTAATTTTTCTAACAAAATTGAAATAAGCATATAGAACACGATCGCGATCGCTAAAGTCGTCGAGAAATAGTAGCTGAGGATTGCTTGACCTTGAGCGTAAATATTCTGCTCCATCTCGGTTCGCAAGATTAAGGCAGGTTGACCCAAAATATCTTCGAGCAAGACATAGCCAACAATGCTGCTATCATCGAGGATCTGCACGGCGATCGGATTTTTCTGAGATAATCGAGTCAGGATGGAGCTTACATCGGTTGGCAGTTGAGAATCATGATAGCGATAGGCACCCAGCAGCAGTTTTGTCGTTGCAGCTAGCTTTTTAATCTCCGCTTCGTTGAGAAAGCGCCCCATAATCAGCGTCCCGCGAACGGGCCCTTGTTCGGCGCTGGTCAAGATAGAGTGGGCGCTCAGCAGTATGGCTTTTTCCGATAGCAAAAGAATGCCATTAATCCTTTTCTCACCCAGAGAATGAGGCAGCAGAGGTGACTTTTTTTGAGAAAGCAGTCCTACCAATTCAGGTGGGAAATCTCGTCGCTGTTGGCGTTGCAGATCGAAAGCTTGCCCAAAGACAATTTGTCCAGAATTGTTGGCGATGAGCAACACATTGAGATTGAGATCTTTAAAGGTATCGTTAACGAGGTTTGATGCGATATAAGCTTTGTTGCCATCTTCGACAAATTGGTAAGTATCGTCCCATTCAGCCCAATCTGTTGCGATCGCATCTATCTGACCCAGTTCTTGAGATAAAGCGTTCTGAACTTGTTCTGCACTCATGCGAGTTTTTTCCTCACCCAGTTTGGCATAACCGTTGAGCAGAATGATGCGCGCGGCGGTAAATTGACCGAGGAAAAGGACTAAAAACGCGGCACTGAGAGCAGATAGTACCTTAAAACGAAGCCCTGAGAATTGTTTGAAGAGCGGGGTTGACATGGGGGAATGAGAGTAGCGCGATCGCGGCTTGTTAGACTTCAAACTAGCAAAGTCTATTTTTTAAAAATTAGCGCGATCGCGATTAGCTGCCACCAACTTCTCGATTACCGTTGCAACTGTCATTTCTCCTAATTCTCCAGAGGCGCGGGTGCGAATATTCAAAGTATTGGATTCTACCTCTTTAGCACCTACCACTGACATGACAGGGATTTTCTGTTTCTCAGCATTGCGAATCATTTTTGCCAAGCGCTCTCCGCTAGTATCCGCTTCTGCACGAATTCCTTGCGATCGCATCTGTGCTACTACTTGTTTAGCATAGTCTAGTTGTGGGTCGCTCACGGGTAAAATTCGCACTTGTTCGGGTGCTAACCACAAGGGAAAATCCCCTGCATATTCTTCAATCAAAATCCCAATTAAACGTTCTAGCGAACCAAAGGGAGCGCGGTGAATCATGACCGGACGCTTACGAGAACCATCTTCAGCAACGTATTCTAGATCGAATCGCTCTGGCAAATTGTAATCCACTTGAACCGTTCCCAGTTGCCACTCGCGCTCTAGGGCATCGTTCACGATAAAATCGAGTTTAGGCCCATAAAAAGCCGCTTCGCCGATGCCTTCAAAATGAGCCATTCCCAAAGTTTCAACGGCGCGACGGATCGCATTTTCTGCTTTATTCCAAGCGTCCTCCGAACCGATATACTTGTCGCTAGCAGGGTCGCGGAAACTGAGTCGTGCTTTGAAGTTTTTGTCTAGTTTTAGTGTCTTAATGACTGACAAAATTAAATCTACGACGTTCAGGAATTCGTCATTTAATTGCTCTGGAGTGACAAATATATGAGCATCATCTTGAGTAAAACCGCGTACTCGTGTTAGTCCTCCCAGTTCGCCAGATTGCTCGTAGCGATAAACCGTGCCAAATTCTGCCAGTCGCATCGGCAATTCCCGATAAGAACGCAACTCGCTCTTATAAATCTGAACGTGGAAGGGACAATTCATGGCTTTGAGAACAAATCCTTGCTCGTGCGCGGCGGCCTCCTCATCCTCCGCCATCATGGGGAACAAGTCTTCTTTGTATTTCTGCCAGTGTCCAGAGGTTTTGAATAAGTCCACTCTACCGATGTGGGGAGTGACGACGGGTAAATAACCGCGATTGATCTGTTCCTGCTTGAGGAAGTCTTCCAAAATACTTCGCAATACGGTGCCTTTGGGAGTCCACAGAGGTAAACCAGGGCCGACTTGCTCAGAAAAGATAAATAATCCCAGTTCTTTCCCTAATTTCCGGTGATCGCGCTTTAAGGCTTCTTCCTTACGGCGCTTGTATTCTTCGAGTTGCTCTGGGGTTTCCCACGCCGTTCCGTAAATACGCTGCAATTGTGCTTTGGTGGCATCTCCGCGCCAATAGGCTCCCGCAACGCTTTCGAGATCTATTGCTTTAGGGTTAATTTGACCCGTGCTTACGAGATGAGGGCCCGCACACAGATCCCACCACTGGTCACCCAGATGATAAATAGTAATCGGTTCCTGAATGCCTTCGAGGATTTCTAATTTGTAGGGTTCGTTAATCGCTTTGATGCGACGTTGGGCTTCTTCGCGAGTCACTTCTTCTCGAATCACTGGAAGATTGCGATTGACGATTTTGATCATCTCTTTTTTAATGGCTTTAAGATCCTTTTCGGCAAAAGGTTCCGAGAGATCGAAGTCATAGTAAAATCCTGTTTCCGTCCACGGGCCGATAGTTACTTGTGCCTTGGGAAATAGCTTCTGCACTGCCATAGCCATGATGTGAGAGGTCGTGTGCCGAATTTTTTTGAGGTGTTCTGACTCGCTGGTGCGCGGAAGCTTGATAGGTTCTTGTTTTTCTTCCGAAGGGGCAGATTCGGCAATAGGCACCGGACTGTTAACCATACAAGTAACTCTTTGTTATTCTACATTCGTCTATTAGTCTTACTGTATAAAAAAAAAGCCTGCATCGGCAGGCCTTCGAGATTACTTTTGAGAATTTTTCTAACTTTTAGACAGCCGCCGCAACCTTCTCGACAGGACGGACTTGACTCAAGAAGTTTTGCAACTCTTCTCCTTCAATGACCTCAGTTTCTAAGATTTTTTGGGCAATTGTCTCCAATAAATCCCGATTTTGTCCGAGAATCGCTAACGCTTGTAGATGGCCCTGTTCGACAATTTCTTTCACTTCATCGTCAATGGCTTTAGCCGTATCATCGCTCACCATCCGACGAGGATTCATCATGCCATCGCCAAGGAAAGCGTTTTGCTGACCTTTTTCGTAGGCTAAAGGCCCCAATACCTTGCTCATGCCGTAGGTCGTTACCATCCGTTCGGCTAAATCGGTGGCACGCTGCAAGTCATTGGCTGCGCCAGTGGTAATGCTGCCAAAAACGATTTCTTCGGCTGCACGTCCGCCTAAAAGAGTCGCAATTTGATCGCGCAATTCCGATTCAGATAAGAGAAAGCGATCTTCAGTTGGCATCTGTAAAGTATAGCCCAAAGCAGCCATGCCGCGAGGAACGATAGAAATTTTGGCGACCTTACCGCCACCAGGCATCATGGCACCAACTAAAGCGTGACCAACTTCGTGGTAAGCGACAATTGTCTTCTCTTTGTCGGAGAGGTCGCGGCTTTTCTTCTCCAATCCAGCAACGACGCGCTCGATCGCTTCTTGAATATCTTCCTGAGATACGGTTTCTCGATAATTGCGGGCAGCTAAGAGGGCAGCTTCGTTGACTAAGTTGGCCAAATCTGCGCCAGAAAATCCGGGCGTGCGAGTCGCGATCTCTTTCAAGTCTACATCTTTGCCTAATTTGACTTTCTGAGCATAAATTTCGAGAATCTTCAAGCGACCGCCTAAATCGGGGCGATCCACTAATACTTGTCGGTCAAATCGTCCTGGACGCAACAAGGCAGGATCGAGAGTTTCTGGGCGGTTGGTGGCTGCTAACACGATTACAGTAGCACCTGCTGCCGCAAACCCATCCATCTCAGTCAATAATTGGTTTAAGGTTTGTTCGCGTTCGTCATTTCCGCCCATAAATCCCCCTGTAGCGCGAGATTTACCAATAGCATCCAATTCATCGATGAAGATGATACAAGGGGCTTTCTGTTTCGCTTGTTCAAACAGATCGCGCACTCTTGCCGCACCCGCACCGACAAATAATTCAACGAACTCAGAACCGGAAATGCTAAAGAAAGGAACTCCTGCTTCTCCCGCAACGGCTTTAGCTAGTAGAGTTTTACCCGTTCCTGGAGGCCCTACCAACAGAACGCCTTTGGGAATTCTCGCCCCAATTTCAAGGTAGCGTTGGGGATTTTTGAGAAATCCGACAATCTCTTCTAATTCGGTCTTAGCTTCTTCTACGCCAGCTACATCATCGAAGGTAACTTTAGTAGAATCTCCTTCTACATAAACCCTTGCCTTACTTTTGGTGAAAGAAAGGGCACCAGCCGGGCCGCCACCACCACTGCGACCGAGGAAAAATTGCCAGATACCAACAAAAATGAGAGGTGGAATCACCCAGCTTAGGATACTGCCCAACCAGCCAGTTTTAGCAGGCGGTGCCGCCGCAAACTCTACTCCTTGGGATTCTAAGCGTTTGGGCAATTCGAGGTCGAAGATTGGCGTAGTTTTCAGAATTTCTCAGAATTGGATATCTTCTCCTTTGAGTTGATAGCGAATTTCATATTGACCGACATAAACTCTAGCAACGTTGCCATCATCGACTTGATGGATGAACAAGCTATAAGGAACTTGCGGAATG
>CAYTUO010000002.1:23791-36293 GCA_964441015.1 uncultured Pleurocapsa sp. | reverse complement strand
TCTTGATTGAATAGTGAGACTTGAAAAAGTTTAGCTAAGTTTTGTAGAGCAGTAATAACAGATTAATCGATCTAGTCCATCACTTAAAGAGGGTGGGGCACCTTGTAGGCGACGGTACATTCGCAAGATAATTTCTTCTGGGATGCGGCGATCGCGCTGACGATTTCTTTCTAAACAGACTGTTAATGGCGTATTCACCCAAATGCCGACAATGCGGGTAAATCCTGACAGGCGGGCCAAGGCGATCGCGTCTTTTCTGTGTCGTCGTACTGCATTCGTCGCATCATAGATCGCTCGTGAAAGTTTGCCTCGCTCAATTTGCTCGACGGTATCACGAAATTGCTGCTGTATCTGTTGCCAAATTAACAGCCACGATCCTTGAATGGTTTCATCGCCAAATAATTGCGATCGAATGGCATCCGTGGAAATAATTCGACTCCCTTTAGAAGACTGTGCGGCTAGTTGTTTGGCCAGATAAGATTTTCCGCTTCCTGGAAGTCCTATCAGCACAATGAGTTGAGGCACTAGTATTGGTGAGAAGGTGAGAAGGTGAGAAGGTGAGAAGGTGAGAAGGTGAACGGTGAACGGTGACTGGGATAACGGAGAAGTAATTTAAGATAACCTATCTCTAGATCTCCCAATCACTAAGTGGGCAAGATGCCCACACTACAATCACTAATCACTGATAACTGATAACTGATAACTGATTTCCTCATCCCTTTTGAAATGGATGGTTGTTAAGGGTTTTGAGAACTGTCTGACTGATATACACTTTATCTTGTTCGGCTCTAGACGATAAATTGTCTAAGAAAAAGTCGATAGTATCCTGTTTTAGCCAGCCTTTAAGAACGACTAATTTGCCAAAACGAACGCGAGGGGTTGTCTGTCTCACTTGCTCGGCAAGAATCGCTTTAATCTGGCTTTCGTCTAATAAAGCAGCTTCTTTTAAGTAATAACCAATAGGCTTTTTGTGCTGTTGTTTGCGTAATATCAAGTATTTATCAGCAAAAAAGTCGGATGTTTCTTGTCTAATCCATCCTCGCAGGGCCAAGATTTCGCCAATACGCATATCATCATAGACACTTTGATCTTGGAGCGCAATTTGAATCTGTGCGGCTGATATTAGACCAGCGTCTTGTAAAATTTCACCGAGCAGTTTTTTAGTAGAATTTTTTTTTAAAATCGATTCTCCTTGTTTAACAGTAGTCTTATTTGCTTGGTTAATAGTTGTTTTAGCGGTATTCAAGTTAGCCTCCCACTTAATTCAAGATGGAAATTTTTTTAAGCTCAAAATGTTAAATTTAATTTGTGAACTTTGACTTCACCCAATGATATAACCCGTGCGGGAGTGAATTCCTAATTGTAGTCGATCTCCCTGCCATATAATTGAACCCTTCCCATATAATAATTTTTCTGGACGAGATTGTAGATCAGTAATTTCCACAGTTATTTCGGCGGGTTTATTATCCACATTCACGGCAATTATTAGTGTTTCCATTCCCAGACTCCGAGAAAATACGTAAATGCTGTCTTGAGCATAGAGAATTTGATAATCGCCAGTCCGAAGAGAAGGATATTGATGGCGTAAAGTTATTAACTGTTTATGGTAATTTAATACTTCTAAATTCCAGTTTTCTTTATCTGGAAAACCCCGACGACAATCGGGATCTAATCCTCCTGGCAAACCCACTTCATCACCATAGTAAATACTCGGCGCACCAGGAAAGGTGAATAAAAGGAGAGTAGCCAATTCAACGCTCGCGCGATCGCCCCCAGTAATTGTTAGCAATCTAGCGGTATCATGACTGTTGAGTAAATTTAATTGAGTTAACTGAATTTCCCACGGATAAAAGGCTAACAATTGCTGAATTTTTTGGGCATATTCTGAGGCAGATAAGGCAGGATAGGGGTAGTAGCTAGGCGTTTCTACAAATTCCCTGATGACGCGATCGCCTGCACTAAAAGCAATTGTTGGGGCAGTAAACAGATAATTCATCACCCCATCAAATTGAGTCCCATCTAGCCATTGTCTTGAATCTTCCCAAACTTCTCCGACAATATAAGCATCGGGATTAATCGCTTTGACTCGACTACGAAATTCTTGCCAAAATCCTGGCGTTGTCACTTCATTAGGCACATCTAATCGCCAGCCATCGATGCCTTTTTTAACCCAAAATTCCCCAACCTGCATGATATATTCTCGTACCACAAGATTATCGTGATTAAATTTGGGCAAAGCTCGATTATTAACCCAACTGACGTAATTGGCGGGCTTGCTACCATCATAGGCAGATAAGGGCCAACCTTCAATAGTAAACCAATCTATCCAGGCAGAAAGGGGGCCATGTTCGAGAATATCATTGAAGAAGAAAAAGCCGCGACTGGCATGATTAAATACGCCGTCTACAACAACTTTTATGTTACGTTGATGAGCCGCTTCAAGTAATGCATCAAAGGCAATATTTCCCCCTAACATTGGATCGACTTGATAATAATCGTGAGTGTGATAGCGATGGTTCGAGGCTGACTGAAAAATGGGGGTGAAATAAATCGCATTAATGCCTAAATCTTGTAAATAATCTAGCTTTTCAATAATTCCCCAGATATCTCCCCCTTTGTATCCTTGAAAGGTCGGCGGATCGTCCCAAGGCTCTAAATTATTAGATATCCATAAACCCTGTTTAGGCTGTTGACTTCTAGCAAAGCGATCTGGAAAAATCTGATAAAATACCGAATTTTTGACCCAATCTGGCGTTTTTATGCCCATAAATTCCTCAAATGAATCTAGTTTTTTTATTGACACTCCACACCGTAAGCTACTTTAACCCATGAGCGCTCAAAGCAACAGATTAGATCGCATAGGAGCCGTCCTAGAAGAAAACGGAGCTTTAATACGAGAGAATAGCCAACAAATACGAGGGATTAACGCGGCGCTTAACCAATTCCATGAAGCGATGCTGGCTTTTGCCCAAGAATTAACTCAGTCGCGCGAGAGGCAATCTCAATTAGAAATTAGCCTGCAAAGTCTTACGGAAGCCCAACGCATTACCCAACAAAGCGTAGAGCGATTAAGTAATACTGTTGAGAGATTGGCAACCGAAGCAGCAATCGATCGCGCAGAAATCAGACAGATTTGGGAATACCTGATGAGGACGCGCGGCAACGGGCTATCTGATTAGATTTTCTGCAACAAAAGCATAATTTGCCCCTCCGAAGCGATCGCGATTAACATTCTATACAGAGTCAGATCTTTACATTGTTATGTATTCTACATAACATTAGGTATTAATAATTAGTAATTAGCAACTAGAATTCATCTGCGGTAGTCTTAAGAAAAAAAATCTTAAAACCGATGAATTTGCCACCTAACGCCGAACTTTCTCTTTATCAGCTAACGCAGGGGATTGCCTCTCCTCCGCCAACGCTGATGGTAAGTTCTACTACGTTTAAAGCACTCATAGGAGCGATCGTCGATTTCCTCATCGAACGAAACATTTCAGCAACACTATGGGTTAAACTTCCAGCAACAGGACGTTGGTTAGCAGAAATCGAACAGTATTGCCAACAGGGACAACCTGAACAGATTTATTTGTGTAGCATTCCGAGAGAAACTAATCTGACTTCCAGTCAATCTTCCCCGACACCCTCCCCTCCAGCCGTTCCTATTATCTTAGAAGCTAGTACTCAGTTAAAAAAAGAATTTTTTCTGGTAGTTTTGTCATCTCAATTTTGCAGTTTGCTCCTCGCTCAACGACAGCCAGGACAAGCTTCTAGAGAAGGAATATCGCCCCAGTTGCCCCGTTTAAATATTGTTTATAGCTTCGATCCAATTGCGATCGCTCGCGTTTTAGCAGGCATTAAACAAGCTATTACGATTACCGACAGTACGCCGGAAGCCTTAATTGCCGATACGCTGATCTCTTGCTCTTTACCTACCACGCCAGATACAACCCTGTTGACAAATTTATTCCTCAAACAAATTCAGCACAGCGAGGCTGTTCAGTCTGCCAAAACCGAGGCAGCGATCGAGACTTTAACAAAATCTCTCACCTTTAACAAAGAATTACTCACTAACTTGACGCGGGAACTCGGTCTTTACTTGACGAATATGAAAACAGCATTGCGACTCTTAGATTCTACCCACAGCAAAAAAGAGCAGCGCCAGCGTTATTTGCAACTTCTCCAGCAGCAGTGCGATCGCCAAAGTTCTCTTTTAACAGGTTTATTAGAATTAGAACAATTTGATCGACCCATCGACGAACCTGATTCCCCACTGAAGTTAGAAGATTTGATTCCAGGGATTGTCAGCATCTATCAACCCATTGCCGAAGAAAAAGGCATCATGTTAGGTTATACAGTTCCGGCGGGTTTACCTCCCGTTTCTTGTCCTGGTAATTGGCTTAGGCAAATTCTTCTGAACCTATTAAACAACAGCCTTAAATTTACTCCAGCTAGCGGTCGGGTTTACGTACAAGTCAATCTCAATAACGACATGGTTGAGCTAACGGTTAGCGATACGGGAGTGGGAATTGATAGTAGTGATTTCCCCAAAATTTTTAACAGCTTTTATCGCGGACGTAATGCTACCAGTCCCGCAATACAAGGTGCTGGTTTAGGCCTGACGATCGTACAACACCTTTTGGATCGTTGTGGCGGTTCAATTTCCTTTACCAGCAAACCAGGAAAAGGCTCTACTTTCAAAGTCATGTTGCCAACATCCCTCGCTTAGGTCTTGTTCCTTCGCTTCATCAGACCTCTTGCATAACTAATCAGAAAATCCATTAAGGACGTGGTATTAATAAAGTAATTGCCCGTCCTGCCGTCTACACTATTAACTTAATAATAGAGGTGATTAAGTTGTTGGACAAAATAGATCAATTCTTTAAAAATATAACTCCCTTCTTTTCGCTGATGGGTAAAAGTTTTAAAACTCTTATTGAGAAAATTTTATCTATTTTTTTAATATCTAATACATTGCAACTGGTTTGTTTACTAATTTTATTTTTTTTTATTCCCTTATTTTTTATAATATTAGCAGTTCCTCTTGATGATTCTTGGATAAAAATAGTTGGCGAAAAAGAAAATCAAACTGCAATTGTTTATGGACTTTTGTTGCCGTCAAAAATTTTAATTTACACAAGTAATTCTATTAAGGAAATTAGCACTTTTAAAGACGTTTTTAGTAGTCTAGTCATTCCTTTAATAACTGCTTATTCTTTAAAATCTATTGAAACAGAACAAATTCCCTACAAAGTGAGATTATTTTTAACATACTTAATGATTTTACTATTTTTTAGTTTGATCGGAAATGCCCTGGTTAATGCTGTTGATTTTAACTCAATTAAACAAGGGCTAGAAGAGCAATCAGATACTCTTTCTGGCAATGTTTCAACTGAAATTTTAGAGCAATTTCCAGATAGTCTTAAAATTCTTCGAGAAACTACCTCAAATTATGTTAAAGATTGTTTTACCTATATTGGTTTGACTCTAGGAATTACTTTCAAAAGCCACTAAAAATTAAATATACTAGCTCGAATGCTCTAATTCTGTGGGTAACTAGAGCGCTGAAACTATTTAGAATAAATGTACGATGTTTTAATTGTCCACAATTTTAGGATGGATGAGCTAATACAAGGATAATAAATCATGGTTAAGTTTTCCAACTATTTAAATTTATCTCGGTATTTATTATTTCTAGGTTTTTGCTTAACAGGATTTTTCCAATTCAACAAACATATTAAAGCCGAAATTTTCCAGCCTAATCAGTTCCGAATTATTGTGTATGGTTATCCTTCAAGCGATCACAGCCAAAAGAAAGAGATGAAAACAGCACAAGTTTATTTAGAAACTTCAGATGGAAAATTAATAAAGTTTTGCCCTGAAGGAAATGGTAGATATATTAAATGTCCTAATATAGAAGAAGAATTAAATATAGAGAAAACTCAACAATTGATAATACAAATTAAACATAAATCTTACAGTAATAGACAAATTACTTTTTTACGCTATCCCTTTAATAACAAAGGAAGTGCCTTTACTTTTTACTTATTTAAACCACAAAACTATCAACTTGACTCCGCTTATATTAACAAAGGAGCAAGTTTATTTTGCGAACAAAAGAATTGCAATTCAACCATAGATCGAGCAGTAAGTTACTATGAAATAGCTGAAAAATATTTAAGTACGTCCACAATTCCAGACGTAGATACGAAAAAAACAATCATGTATAATATTGGCAGAGCTAATTTAAACGCATGGCAAGTGTTAGATTATGATACTTGTTATAAAGCCTACAATTATTATTCACAAGTTAACAGTCTTCTTGGAGATGGACAAACACAAATTAATAATAACCTTCGATTGCTCTTAGTAAAGGATGGGTATCTTATCGAAAATTCACAGAAAAAAACAACTATCAAAAAGCAAGATATTTTTTGTAAAAAGTGAATTTTGTAAATGCCATCATTCAAATTTTAAATAAGTGCTAAAAGCTATATTTAGCAATAGTTACAATTATAACTGTATTTTATTCCTCTTGTTTTTTCGATATATCATTCAAGACGCTGCCAATTTTGAATTTTTTAGTCAATCTTCTTTTAAAACTCAACAATAACAGGAGCATGATCGCTAGGCTGAGGAAGTGTTCTCGGTTCTATGTCGATCTCACAGCTAATCGCTTTTTCATACAGTTTAGGCGTTAGATAATGACAATCAATCCGCCATCCTCGATTGCGTTGAAAACCCCCTTGTCGATAATCCCACCAACTAAAATGTCCACCTTCAGAGGTAAACTTGCGAAACGCATCTTTTAAACCAATTTCTAGAACTTCCTTAAAAGCTTTTCGTTCGCGAGGAGAAGACATAATATGATTATCTTTCCCTTTAGCCTCGTAAATATCTTTATCTTCTAAAGCAATATTGAAATCTCCACAAACACAAAGTTCTCCTGGTGTTTTCTCTAAAAGAATTTTTAAGTATTCTTTTAACACCTTTAACCAACGAAGTTTATATTCATATTTAAGGCTATCGATCGCTTCTCCATTGGGTACATAGAGATTAACAAGGCGGACATTGCCAATAACGCCAGTAATGACTCGTTTTTGCAAATCAAAATCTTCTGCCAGTGAATCGCCTAAAATTTCACTAAAGCCAGTGCCGATATTCTCTAAAGGTTGAAGGCTAAAAATAGCTACGCCATTGTAAGATTTTTGACCGGAAATATAGAGATGATATCCAAGTTTAGTAAAAGGATCTCTGGGAAAATCTTCGTCAATAACCTTAGTTTCTTGTAAGCAGAGAACATCAACGGGATTCTTTTGTAACCAATTGATTACGTGCTGCTGGCGAGTCCGAATTGAATTTACATTCCAAGTAGCAACTTTCATGAGCGATCGCAAAGAATTTAAAAAAAGTTTTGATAGTTGTTGAAAAACGCTAGAATAGACTGAATTTACAGAGAAATTCCTCAATAGACATTGACTGCGTTCCCTTCTAATTCTTGGCCATCTCCTCATCTTCCTTCCCAGTTTGACATCTTGGTAGTAGGATCGGGAGCGGCTGGTCTTTATGCGAGTTTGTGCCTTCCTAGCCACCTGAGAGTCGGTCTAGTTACAAAAGATACTCTGAAAACGGGTGCCAGCGATTGGGCGCAAGGAGGAATCGCCGCCGCGATCGCGCCAACAGATTCGCCGACGCTACATCTAGACGATACCTTAAAAGCAGGGGCAGGACTTTGCGATCTTAAAGCGGTAGAGTTTTTGGTTGAACACGCAGCTAGTGCGATCGCATCTTTGTTAGCAATGGGAGTCGCCTTCGATCGCCAAGGAGATACGCTGGCAATGACTCTAGAAGCGGCACATTCTCGCCCTCGCGTCCTCCATGCGGCAGATACCACCGGAAGAGCGATCGTCAGCACCCTCACGGCTAAAATATTGGAGCATCCTAACATTCAGGTTCTCTCTCAAGCGATCGCCCTGAGTTTGTGGATCAACCCTACAACCGGATACTGTCAGGGAATTAGCCTTCTTTCCCACGGTCAAATTCATTGGATTAAAGCCTCTGCGGTAATTTTAGCGACTGGGGGCGGCGGTCAAGTATTTGCCCAAACGACTAATCCAGCAGTCAGTACAGGGGATGGTGTCGCCCTCGCTTGGCGTGCTGGCGCAGTTTTACGAGATTTAGAATTTGTTCAATTTCATCCGACAGCGTTAACCGTACCAGGTGCGCCCCGTTTCCTGATTAGCGAAGCAGTACGCGGAGAAGGGGCACATTTGATCGACGCGCAAGGAAAACGCTTTGCTTTTGATTACCATCCCGCAGGCGAGTTAGCCCCTAGAGATGTCGTCAGTCGAGCGATTTTTAGCCACCTACAAAAAACGGCTGCTGCTCCTGCTGGAGCTACTGTCTATTTAGACTTGCGATCGCTCGACCGAGAGCAAATTCGCCATCGCTTTCCCAATATTATTAAAGTGTGTCAAAAATGGGGAATTGACGTTTTCCAGCAACCCATTCCCGTCGCTCCTGCGGCTCATTATTGGATGGGAGGCGTGGCAACCGATTTGATGTGTCGTACCTCGATTCCTGGACTGTATGCCATTGGCGAAACTGCCAGTACGGGCGTTCACGGCGCGAATCGCTTGGCAAGTAATTCTTTGTTGGAATGTATTGTTTTCGCAGCACAACTGTCTCAGATTGAAATCGAACCTCATCCATCGCCAGAAGAATCCTTCTCTTTCGTGACAGAAACGGAAAACTGGCAAGCAGAAATGGAAAAAATTGCCCTAGTGCGACAAAGTTTACCCGCGCTGATCTGGCAAAGTGCAGGAATTTGTCGATCGCAAGACAGTCTGGAAAGCGCGATCGCTCAAGTCAAGCGTTGGCGAGAAGAAATCACCGATTTGGCGATCGCTCGATATCTTCTCCAATTATCCCCCTCTCAACCAGTTATCTTGACTGCACCGACAGCCGAACAGCAATTGCGAACTTGTGCAGAAACACTCAACCTTTTAGATATTGGTTATTTAATCCTCAAAAGCGCAGCATTTCGCACAGAAAGCCGAGGCGGTCATTACCGGACAGATTATCCACAAACGGTCGAGAAGTGGCAAGTCCATACACAAGTCCAGCGCGAGGAGTGGCGAACTTCACCGTTATTAAATTCGGAAGAACCGAGTGTTAGATAGGAACGTACAATGTTATATCTACTGGCACAAGAAATGTTTTTTAGTACATTGGAATCATTTTCTTGCCTTTAGCCCGATGAATGTGTTAGATAATGGAGGTCAAATCTGAAGAAAAAATTTAGTATTAGTAAAGGCAAACTAATCGAGGCACATGGGGAATATTAAGAAGAGAAGGGGCAGGATAAGACTTGATTAAATTATCCCAATAAAACCCAACCAGCCAGCTATTTCACCCCCCGACTACTCTATGATGATGTATTATCGCTTTCCTATACTGATTGCTATCTGTGTTACCTGTCTGGGATTTACTCCCAACGACAGTCGTCACGAACTATTATTGTTAACTTCATCACAGACGCACAAAAATTTATCTGCTACAGAACTATTAGCTCAAGCGTCAACGACCGATAAGATAAAAGCATCATCTCCCAGCACCGCTAATTCTGCTTACGATCGCTACATGAGAGCAGGATACGAAGTTTCCCAGAAAAAAGATTATCAAACAGCGCTGGAGAATTTCAAAAAAGCCTTAGCTGAACGTCCGAGCGATCATTATGCTCAACAAGCGATCCAAAATATGGAAGCACAGCAGGCAATCCATAATAATGCCACATCAGGGTTGTTGTGGATGTCGCTTGGAGTCGGACTCGCGGTTGCGGTAGGCGGAGGCCTGTTTTTCTTCTCTGGGTTAATGCGGAAAAGTTCTCTCCCAGAAAAAGAGCAAGAACTTGCCAACGCTCATTTTGAAGCGAATCCTAGCCTAAAATCTCGCGCAGAGCTTAACAGTTTTGAGCGAGAGAAAAAGTTTGAGCTTCCTTCTCTTCCCCCAGAAACCTCCCAAAATCGCTTCACTGATAATAACTCAAAGGCGCATAAGGAAGAGGACAATTCTATCCCGCTTCAAACACCTACCCGCATTCCCAATCTCGATCCCATTGATGAATTAGTTAAAGATTTACAAGAACCCGATCCGAAAAAACGACGGAAGGCAATTTGGGAAATAGCACAAAAAGGAGATTCCCGCGCCATGAAACCGCTAGTCGATTTGATGATTGACTCGGATTCTCAGGAACGCAGTCTAATTTTAGAAGCGCTGTCTCAAATTAGCATACGCACCCTCAAACCCATGAATCAAGCTTTGGCTATTTCCTTGCAAGATAAAAATCCTCAAGTACGGAAAAATGCGATTCGGGATTTAACAAGAATTTACGACCTCATGTCTCAAATTAGCCAGATGTTGCGTCATGCCATTGACGATTCAGATGCAGAAGTTCAAGAAACTGCTAAGTGGGCACTCAATCAATTGAATCTTCAGATGTCGCCTACAAGATTAGAACTGCTGCCGATGAAGCAAAACGAATCAACACCATAAGTAATCAGTCATCAGTCATCAGTTATCAGTTATCAGTTATCAGCTATCAGTTATCAGTTATCAGTTATCAGTGTACCTGAGTTCAGGAGTTCAGTAGTAAATATTCTCCATTCTTCCTTGTCTCCCTTGTCTCCCCACACTTCCCACACTCCCAATCACCAATCACCAGTCACCAGTCACTATTCACCTTCTCACCAATTCCCAATCACCAATCACCAATCACCAATCACCAATCACCAATCACCAGTTACCAGTTATCAGTAATCAGTAATCAGTAATCAGTGTACCTGAGTTCAGGAGTTCAGGAGTTCAGGAGTTCAGGAGTT
This sequence comes from uncultured Pleurocapsa sp., assembly GCA_964441015.1. Lineage (GTDB taxonomy): Bacteria > Cyanobacteriota > Cyanobacteriia > Cyanobacteriales > Microcystaceae > Hydrococcus. The sequence goes on along the minus strand of CAYTUO010000002.1, from coordinate 25,413 downwards.
CAGTAGTAAATATTCTCCATTCTTCCTTGTCTCCCGATTGTAGATTTTGGATGAAAGGATTGATCCAGTCACCAATCACTGATAACTGATAACTGATAACTGATGACTGATGAGTCACTCTTCACCAATCACCAATCACCAATCACCAATCACCAATTCCCAATGACTTATAAGTTACTCTTTGTTTCAACGTCTGTCGGTTCTTTAGGTTCTGGACTTGGAGGCGGAGTTGAATTAACTCTAAAAAATATCGCCCAGGAAATGCAGCATAGAGGGCATGAGGTTCGAGTCGTTGCACCATCAGGATCGATCTTAACGAATATTCCCGTTCAAGAAATTTCAGGAAATCTACAAATTCCAGCCCAAACCCAAGACAGAGACGTACCGATTTGTCTGCCAGATAACGCTGTCTTGGCGAGTATGTGGGAGTATGCGCGACAAGTCCAGGAAAATTACGACCTAATTCTCAATTTTGCTTACGATTGGCTGCCATTTTATCTAACGCCCTTTTTTAGTCGTCCCATCGCTCATCTAGTCAGTATGGCATCAGTAACAACAGCGATGGATCGGATTATTTTACAGGTAGCAGATCGGTTTCCAGACTATATTGGCTTTCACAGTCGGGCACAAGCAGCTATCTTTGGTTTAACTGACGCTTGTCGATGTTTGGGAAATGCGATCGATCTATCCCAATATCAGTTCTGCGAAAATCCCACGTCTAATTTAGCCTGGATTGGTCGCATCGCTCCAGAAAAAGCTTTAGAAGATGCGGTAGCTGCGGCTCAAATAACGGGTATTCCCCTGAAAATTTATGGGAAAGTCCAAGATCGAGACTATTGGGAAAAAATCCGTCAGGATTATCCAGATGCCCCCATTGAATACGTCGGATTTTTATCTACAACCCAATTGCAGCAACAATTGCGTCAGTGTCGGGCTTTGTTGGTGACTCCTCGTTGGGTGGAAGCTTTCGGCAACGTAGCCATTGAAGCGTTAGCTTGCGGAGTTCCCGTCATTGCCTATCGTCGCGGCGGCCCCGCAGAAATTGTTCGGGATGGAGAAACAGGGTTTTTAGTCGAACCCGATCGCGTAACGGGGTTAGTAGAAGCGATTGAGCGATTAGATAAGATCGATCGCTACACTTGTCGCCAACAAGCGGAGGAAGAATACTCCCTCTCAGCAATGGGCGATCGCGTTGAAGCATGGTTTGATGAGATTTGGCGATCGCGATCGTTACAATAAACTTGCTGAATGTTTATCCAGAAATAGGGTAGCGTTAGCATATTGACGGAGGACTGAGGCGGGACAAGCTGGACTTATCGCTTCTGTCAGCATTTTTTTAATAATAGGCGCTTTGCCCAGTCCAGGCGCAAGACAGATCAGTTTTTGTGCTGAAGCTAGCATAGGAATCGTCAGGGTGAAAGCGTATTGGGGTACGGCTTCTAAGTGAGGAAAGTAACCTTGATGTACTTGAGCGATGCGTGTTTGCCGGGCTAATTTAACCAGTTTGACGCGGTGAGAATCGTGAAAATTTGCTACTTCTGGTTCGTTAAAAGCCAAGTGTCCGTTTTGTCCGACTCCTAATAAACAGAGTTCTATCGGTTGTGCTATCAGCAATTTTGTGT
>CAYTUO010000002.1:0-23781 GCA_964441015.1 uncultured Pleurocapsa sp. | reverse complement strand
CACTCAGCTAGCGGTTCTAGCGCATCGCCTTGAATATAATGAAATTGAGCGGGTTTGACTTGTTTTTCTACCCTTTCTCGCAAATAGTAACGGAAACTCGCAGGCGAGTCAGCCTCAATCCCCAAATATTCGTCTAAATGAAATAAGCTAAGGCGACTCCAATCTACGCCTCCTAAAATAGTGAGGGCTTCGAGAAACTGAATTTGTGAATTCCCTGTCGCTAGAATTGCCGCAGCCGTTGCTTTTTCGGCTAAAATCGCTTGTAGGTATTCTTGCCCCATCTGGGCTGCCCCCTCAGCCAGTTCGATTTCGGAGTCGTAAACGCGCACTGAAAGGGCATCGACACTAAAAGTTTTGCTAGGTCTCATACCATTTTGGATTAGTGACTGGTGACTGGTGATTGGTGATTGGTGATTGGGAGTGTGGGAAGTGTGGGGAGACAAGGGAGAATATTTACTCCTGAACTCCTAAGTTAGGCAAAGCCTAACCTACACTCCTGAACTCCTGAACTTCTGAACTTCTCTTCCTCAAAACTTGCCAGCTAACGCCGCATTACATCTCTCACAAATTACCGGATCTTCTGGGAATTCACCTACACGAGTCGAGTAATTCCAACAGCGATCGCATTTTTGCCCCTCTGCTTTGACAATACCAACAGAAACGAGATCGGATTCACTCTTATAATTGGCGCTGGCAATTGCCTCAAAAGAATCGACTAATTCCACTTGAGAGGCTAAAAATAAATAGCGCAATTCATCAACTCTATTGCCACTCAAACTATCAGTAGGATTCAGGGATTCCAAACAATTTCGTAACTCTTGATTCGAGACAAAAAGTAACACTTTGGCATCCAAAGATGCACCAATCGCCTTATCTTTTCGCGCTTGTTCCATGACTTTATTCACTTCATTGCGGATCTGCCTGAATTTTGACCAGGAATCCAATAATTCTGGTTTTTTCCACTCAGCTTTCATTTCTACCCATCCAGACTCGAAGACGGACTTATGAGCGGTCTTGTAGGGAAGAAATTGCCAGATATCCTCGGCTAAATGACACAATACTGGCGCGATCGCTTTAGCTAAATTTTCTACTGCTACTGCTAGAACTGTCTGACAACTGCGACGGCGAAAAGATTTTAAATCACTGATATAAAGTCTATCTTTAGCGATATCAAGATAGAAATTAGACAGATCTACCACACAGAAATTCTGCACCACCTGGAAGAAACGGAAAAATTGAAAATTCTCAAATGCCTCCGTTACTTCTGCAAACACTTCAGCAATTCGGTGCAGCATATATCTATCTAATTCCGGTAATTCTTCATAGGAAACTGCATCTTTTTGGGGAGCGAAATCATGCAAATTTCCCAATAAGAATCGGGCTGTATTGCGAATTTTGTTGCGAACCTCGTTGAGTTGTTTAAGAATATTGGGGCCGAGGGGAACATCAGCAGAATAATCGACTGAAGATACCCATAAACGCAAAATATCTGCACCGTAGGGAGGTTCTTTTTGTTGATTTTTCCCACCTTCAATAATCACAGCAGGATCGAATGTATTTCCCTCAGACTTACTCATCTTGCGACCTTGTTCGTCCAAGATAAATCCATGCGTTAAAACCATCTTGTATGGGGCAATTCCATTCGTTGCAACGCTAGTAAGTAAACTGGATTGAAACCAACCGCGATGTTGATCTGACCCTTCGAGATATATATCTGCGGGATATTTTAATTCTTCTCGTCGTTTGGCAACGGCGGCCCAAGAAGAACCGGAATCGAACCAAACATCCATTGTATCCATGCCTTTGCGATACTTGCGTCCGTTATTGCGGTAAGTTTCGGGCAATAATTCCTCTACCGACAATTCCCACCAAGCATCGGAACCTTTTTCGGCAATAATTGCTTGGACGTGGTTAATGGTTTCTTGATTTAATAAAGGTTCGTTCGTTTCTTCGTCGTAGAAAACGGGGATAGGAACACCCCAACTGCGTTGGCGAGAGATACACCAATCCGAGCGATCGGCTACCATTGGAGTGATGCGATTTTCCCCTTGCGGCGGAATCCATTTAACCGAGGCAATAGCTTTTAACGCCTCATCTCGGAATCCTTCCACTGAAGCAAACCACTGTTCGGTAGCGCGAAAGATCGTCGGTTTTTTTGTGCGCCAGTCATAGGGATATTTATGCACATAGGGTTCTTCTTTGAGTAAAGATCCCTTTTCTTGCAGTTCTTGGATAATTGCTTTGTTTGCGTCTTTGAGGACGTTTAATCCAGCAAATTGTCCCGCTTCTGCCGTAAAATTGCCCTTTTCGTCTACAGGAGATAGAATTTGCAACCCATAGCGTTGACCAACGATAAAGTCCTCTTGACCATGGCCGGGTGCAGTATGAACCAACCCCGTACCCGATTCAGTGGTAACATAGTCTCCGCCGATGAGGATCTCGCTGATGCGATCGTAAAGGGGATGGCGATAGCTAGTATGTTCTAAGTCTTTTCCTACAATGGTTGCTTTGACGGTTAGGTTAACGCCGAAGGCAGCAGATAACTGTTCTACTAAATCTTTCGCCACGATGAGAAACGGGTAGTGGCAGATGGGAGAATCAGCTTCTACGACGGCGTAGGTTAGTTCAGGATTGATGGCAACGGCTAAATTCCCAGGAAGCGTCCAAGGAGTGGTCGTCCAGATGGCTACGCCAAGATTGGGAATAAATGGGGTTAAAACTTCCTTCGCTGCTTCTCCTGCTTGGGTGACCGGGAAAGCTGCGTAAACGCTTCGAGAGGTATGACCTTCAGGATACTCTAATTCTGCCTCTGCTAAAGCCGTCTGGGAACTCGGACTCCAGTGAACGGGTTTTAATCCTCGATAGATATATCCTTTCAGGGCCATCTGACCGAAAACACCAATTTGCGCCGCTTCGTAGTCGGGAGTCAGCGTTAAATAAGGATGTTCCCAGTCTCCCCACACGCCATAGCGTTTGAAACCTTCACACTGTTCTTTTTGGGTTTGCAGGGCAAAATCCCTGGCTTTGTGGCGAAGTTTTAGGGGGGTTAAACCCTCTCTTTCCTCCGACTTCATATTTTGTAGGACTTTTAGTTCGATGGGCAACCCATGACAGTCCCATCCAGGAACGTAGCGAACTTGGTAGCCGCGCAGCAGCTTGTATTTGTTAATAATATCTTTGAGAATCTTATTGAGGGCGTGACCCATGTGCAAAGCACCATTCGCATACGGGGGGCCATCGTGAAGGACAAAAATTTCGCCTGGATTGTTCTGCGACAGGTTTTCATAAATTCGGTTCTCTGCCCAAAACTGTTGTAGTTCTGGTTCTCGCGCTTTCGCGTTTGAGCGCATATCGAATTGAGTAGAGGGCAGATTAACAGTATCTTTGTAGCTTTTTGCTTCTGTCACAGTCTTACGGAAATACTTTGTAGTGGTTAATGCTTCTTGGTAATATTATGCCGCGAGTTAGGCGTTGCCGCGAGAAGATCGATTACCGTTCGCTACTCAAAACCACATCTGGCAAGGGACGCTGCAACCAATAAAGTCTCACAAGTGCAGCAACAGAAAGAGAAATCAAGATAAAGCTGATGATTTGAGCCATTTTTAAGGAACCTAACATTAAACTATCCGTCCGCAATCCCTCAATCCAAAAACGACCTAAACTATAAGCAATAAAATATATCAGTGCGATGGTTCCTACTTTTAGGCGTTCTCGATGTTTTAAGCCCCAAAAAAAGAGAATTAGGAGCAAGGCAAAGACGAGTAAATTCCAAATTGATTCGTAAAGAAAAGTTGGATGAAAGTATTCGTAATCGAGATACTCTGGGGGACGATTGCTAGGAGGAATATAAAGCTTCCAAGGGAGATCTGTCGGTTTGCCAAACGCTTCTGAGTTAAAGAAATTACCCCAACGCCCAATAGCTTGACCTAAAGCTAGAGAAGGAACGAGTACATCAAACAATTGCCAAACAGAAACTTTGTTAAGACGAGCAAAAATAATGCTTGCTAACGTTCCTCCAATAATCGCCCCGTGAATAGCTATTCCACCTTTCCAAATTGCGATGATATCTGCGGGACGTTGGGCGTATTCCTGCCATTGAAAGATAACGTAATAAAGTCTGGCACAGGGGATCGCAGCCACCACCAGCCAAATTGCTAAATCTCCAATTAAATCTGGATTGAGATGGCGACGCTTAGCTAGAGATTGAGATAAAGTCACCCCAATTAAAACGGCAGAGGCAATCAAAAAACCATACCAGCGAATGGTAATAAAACCTATCTCAAACATGACAGGCCCGGGAGATTGAAATTGAAAGGCTAACAACATAGAAAGCGAATTCTGGCTTTATAGAAAATTAAAGTTGGCAGGAGACTAATCTTAACTCTATCTTGAATGCAGCAAGAGAACTCCCGATTTATCGATCGCGACGGCACTCATACCAAGTTGCGATCGAAGAGATAACTTTCGTAAGCGTTCTCTCTGCGCCATCCCCCTTTTTTGATCCCCCTCCCGTCCCCCGATCCCCCCTTGAAAAGGGGGGTTGGGGAAGCCAGTCGATGCTTCGCTGTTTTTTCTTTGGGGGGTAGGGGGGATCGTCTTTGCGTGAGATTTAAATTACCCTTCACAGGCAATCTAAGTAAAATTACGGAATGCTAAAAAAATAAGCTGACTAATTCCCAAGAACTACTGATGGTTTGAAAGAAAGATTTCTCTAGGATGATACTGAAGCTAAAAAGTTAAATAAATTAGCTCATTAAACTAGAGGATATTCAGACTATGGTTTTCATGCCGACGGAATCCACCTTTAAGCTAGAAAAGGCTCTCAAAAAAACAGAACATCTATTAAAGAAAAAATATCCTAAAAGACACGAACATTATATTCTTGAGGACTTTTTCTGCTTCCATCAAGACCAAGGTTCTATTATTGATTGGAATGAAGCTCGCAACATTTTAGTAACTGAGGATTTCATCATCGGTCTAATACAAGGTTTAGAGCAAGAAGTAGGCAGCGCTTCTTCAGTTGTCATGTATAACATTGGCAAAGAATGGGGCAAGAAAGATGCCGAATTTTTCAAAAACTGGTTTGAAAAAGAATACGAATACGAGAGAGGGATCAATCATTATCCCCTGCCCTATGTATTAGAAGCTTGGTGGTGGCCCTTTACTACTCAAGGTTGGGGCAACTGGGAAGTTGACTTAAGCGAGCAAAAGAATGGCTTCATGTTCATCAACATCTTTGACTCGGCAGTCGCGCGTACTTTAGGCGATGTTGGCAAACCTGTCTGCCATATCTACGCTGGTCTATTTGCTGGATTCTTTAGCGGACTGGTTCAGAAACCTTTAAACTGCATTGAAATTCATTGCTACGCGATGGGAGAGACTTATTGCAAGTTTCTGCTAGGCAAACAAGACCGCCTCGATGCTGCTACTTTCTGGATGAACGAAGGCGCTAACGCAAAAGATATTGAAAAGCGATTGCACGGTGGAGAATATCTCAAATGAGTAGTCAAACCTTTTGGGCGTGTTTGAGCGTCCAAGACTTTTTCAGTCGTTTTGACTGGCAAGGCTTTTCAGCACAGCAGCTTTTTGAAAACCAACTCCCAGAACTTTCTTGGCAATGTCTGACAGTAGAGGAATTCTTCAGTCAGAACAACTGGCAAGGTCAGCCTCTAGCCCTTAAAAAAGACTCAAAACGTTCTTTATCGTTAACTTTGCCCGTGCAGGAGTTTTTTCAATTTATCGTCTGGGAAGGGAATCCTCAAGTTGCTGTTACCCCTCAGATAATGCCTGCTCAAAAACCTACATTCTCATCTTCTAAAGACCTGACCTTAAACCATTTATCCGATTTATTCTAAAGAACGCATATGATGCACTCCGACCTAAGAACCCTTCTCTACGACTCAGAAATCGCCTATTTGCAAGGTCAACAAATCTATCTTTTCAAGCATCGGATTGATGCCCTCAAAGAAAGTCTAGAAGTTTATGAACGTCTGCGCGATCGCGAAATCGCCATCTTTCAACCAATCGCCGACGAACTCCTAAAAGCTTTTCCAATGGAAAATCCGAAACTTATCGAACGCGCTCTCAAGCATTGGCTGTCTATTATGCGCTATTGTGCTATGGCGATGCTCCTCAACAACCCAGAATTTCTCCAGCATCGACTGCTTGAATGGCTTACTGACGTAGTGCAAGCTTATCAGATGGAAGCGATCGAGAATCATCTCTATGAATTGTTGCAAGCTAGCCTCAAAACCGTGTTGTCTGACCAACAATTCGCCTTGATACAACCATTTCTAGCACAAGCACGAACAACCCTTGTGAGCGTCAAAACTCCAAGCAAAATGATGGGATAAGCAATTCAGCCGCGAGAAGGAGAAAATCAATGATTTCAGTCGAAAATTTGCTCAAAGAACCTTTACCAGCCAACTATTTTGCGCCAGATATCTACCTACAAGGCGATTTTGAATCGGGTTTGCTCGAAAATCGCAGTGGCGATCGCCTGATCGCTTTACCAGAAATTCTACTGGAAGCAATTTACAAAGGCCTAGAAGAAGAAGTCGGTTCAGCCGCAGGATTGGTGCTTTTCCAATGCGGTCACTGGTGGGGAAAAACCTTCTATCGTCGGTTTGCAGAACAAGTAAGCGACTACTACGGCAAATCCCTGGGCCAGATGGAAATGGTAGAACTCCTACAGTGCTTGAAACAATCTTGGAAAACCCACGGTTGGGGAACTCTCGACCTAGATATGACCTACTATCAGCAGGGATTTCTCGTGGTCAAAGTTGGGAATTCTGCCTTTCCTCAAGCAGGGCCAACAATAGGTCGCCCCATGTGTTTTACTGAGGCTGGCATCTTAAGCGCTTTCTTTAGCCAACTCACCGGACGGGATCTGCATTGCGTGCAAACCTCCTGCGAATCGATGGGAGCAGAGTGCAACCACTTCGTCTTGGGTTTAAGCGATCGCATCAAACCCGCAGAAGCTTGGCTAGAAGAAGGACAAGACCATCCCACCATCATGGAACGTCTGTGCGCCAATAGAAGCAGTAAACAGTAATCAATAAACAGTTACTAAAATCTAAAATCCAAAATTGAAAGACAACTGATAACCGGAGATGGCTAAAACTATCAAGATCGATCCGCTTAACCTAGAGACATCAATTCAGACTAACGACAACCTCATGTCTGGATTGTTGAAAAACGACCTAAACATTATGCGAGAGTGCGGGGGTCGAGGTTTGTGTGCTACTTGCCACGTTTATGTCAAAGATGGAGTTGAAAGTCTGTCTCCTGTCAGTCGTCGAGAGCAGCGAACCTTAGAAGTCATTACCACTTGCAATCAATATTCTCGCCTGGCTTGTCAAGCACGAGTACTCGGAGAAGGAGTCGTCGTCGAGTTACCCGGCGGTACCTATATCAGTCAAATAGACGATATTGAATCCTTGATCGGTCGTCGAGCCGAGGAAAATATCCTCCATCCCTTAACTGGTTCAATTTTGGTAGAAGCCGGAAAGTTAATTACCCGTTCGATGATCAGCCAACTCAGAGATACGCAAGGACAAGTCTCAGAATATCTGACGAAAACTACCGACGCTTAATGGGTTAGTGATTAGTCGTGAGAGGGATAGAACGATTAACCACTAACAATCATCAACAACTAACTGTTTTATTTAGGAAGATTAAGCCAATGCTGACACAATTAGCCCGTTTGAGTATCGAAGCTGATGGTCGCTATGCAACTGCTAATGAGTTGCAATTCCTCAAAGATTATTTTGAAACTGTCGAAACGCGCATCAGTGTCTACGAGAAGATTCGCAATAATGAAGAGAAAATTATGCATCGCATGGAGGTGGCAAAAAAAGCTGCCGATCCTACTCTGTTTCGTCTAGCAGATAAAGATGTAACCGAAAGATGCCAGAGCGACCTGCATAGAGGATTGCGCTACGCAGTGACAGCCGTGCTATTTAACGATCTCGACTATTTAAGAGAAAATCCCCTGCTTTGGTATAGAACCATCATCCATTCCTTTGGCTTTGCACGGGAAATTGGAGTCACTTACCAGATGTTTCCTGATGTTGTTAAGGATTACTTGACAGAGGAAGAATTAGAACTAATGTTGCCAGTTTTCCAAGTATATCGCACTGTACTCAGATAACCGTATGACTGACTTTTAGGTTAACGCGAGACTATCTAACCTGGAAAAATTTTTCTCCTAGTTTTTGAGAATTCTAGAACATTTTATTGAAAGGTATTTTGAGATTATGGAAAGACAACAAGTTAACGTTTTAGATGTCGTTGCAGTAGTCGGTGCTGTAGGGGGTTCGATCGCCTCCCTAGTTTCTCAACAAGTTGCTTTTGCTGCTATTCCCTTGTCTGTGTCAGTCGCGCTCAATGTCGTCAACCGCAGACAAATGATGAATCAGATGCTTGAACAGCAAAACGCGATCGCCCAAAGTGCCCAACTTAGCCAGCAGATGAATAGCGTTCAGGATAGCGTATCCGAACTGAGCCATTTCCAGCAGCAGTCTCTCGCCCAAGTGAATCAACAAATTCAAGCGCAGCAAACTACTTTTGCCACCTTATCGGGACAAGTTGGAGAAATTCAGCATTTTTCAGCTAATTTGACCCAAGAAACTCAAAACTTGAAAGACTCTACGAAGGCTTTAAAAGCACAACAACAACAGTTTGAAGAAACCCTTGTACAACTGCGGGAAATGGGAGACTTGTCCCAGAAGATGTGCGCTAATCGTGATACTGCGGAATTTTATTTCACGCGAGGCCTCAGTCAAGAGCGTTTGGGAGAGAAGCAGAAAGCCATCGAGGATTACACGGCTGCTATTGACCTCGCTCCAAACTATGCTCAAGCCTACCATCATCGCGGAATTCTTAATAATGAGGTAGGACATAGAAAGAAAGCCATTGACGATTTACGTAAGGCTGCTCAACTTTATTTCGAGCAAGAGGATATTGAAAACTACGAAGCAGCAAAAGACCTTAGTAAGGAGTTGTACCAGTTGCCTTCTTCTGCTAAAAATGAAGCTAAAGATCAAGCCCCTCAAACCTTATTAGTTGGTGGTTTATTTTCCTAGAGTGCTTCGATTCTCAATTAAGAAGACTGAAAAAAACCATAGCTGCCAAACTTAAATTTAACCGTCCTGGGACTATTATCAGTGATTAGTGATTAGGGATTAGTAATTGGATTTTGGATGAAAGGATTTTGGATTGATTGAGTTATCAGTTATCAGTTATTAGTGATTAGTGATTGGGAGATAAGGAGATAGGTTATCTTAAATTATTTCTCCGTCATCCTAGTCACCAGTCACCAGTCACCAATCACCAATCACCAATCACCAATCACCAATTATTTCTGCCAAGCTGCATTAGGTTCTGTGGGCGGTTTTCAAATTTTTTGGTCAATCTGGCAAGAAATCAGAATCTAAAATTTCTTGAGAAGTGAAAGGACATTGTTCGGCAAAAGTTTCAGCGCTAAGCTTGGTCTCTTTAGATGCGTCTTTTCTAGCATCTTGATAACATTCATCCAAAATTTCCTCGAAATGTAGTCATCGGATTTTCTCCTAACTAAATAGCTGGCTCATAACATCAGCGCTCTATTAATGTCTTCTTTAGCATTTAATATATTAAAAAGATTGCCTGATTTTTAGGAGAAAAGTCTGCATGCAGCGCTCTAAATATCGAATATTAGGTCAGATCGGACAAGGACAATTTGGTCGAGTTTTCTGTGCGGTGGAGCGTCAAACAGGAGAAATAATGGCGCTCAAAGACCTAGATAAAGACAAATTTCCCACCCGATTATTTTTACGCGAAATAGCGAACTTGACTAGCTTACAGCATCCTAACATTGTCAGTTGTCTCGGTCTTGAATATACCAAAACTGGCCGTTATTTGGTCATGGATTACTGTGAAGGCGGGACGTTACGAGATCTGATAGAGTCAGAAGGAAAAGTCACCCTAGTTCACAGCCTAAAAATTATTACAGAGGTTTTGTTGGCTTTAGAACACGCTAATAGTCGAGATCTGATCCATTGCGATCTCAAACCAGAAAATATTTTATTGAGTATCAAGCGAGGCGGTTGGCTTACCCGAATTTCCGATTTTGGGATTGCTCGACTCAGGCTAGAAGCAGGGGGTAAAGACACAGGACGAGGATACACGGGTTCTCCTGCTTACATGGCACCGGAACGGTTTTACGGGCAGTATTCTCCTGCCTCCGACCTTTATGCAGTCGGCGTTATGCTCTATGAAATGATTGTTGGAGAACGCCCTTTTACTGGTCTTCCTGGCGAAATAGCCTCGGCTCATCTCAATCAACGGGTGGAAGTTCCTAATACAGTTCCTCTGCCTCTGCGTTCTGCTATTACTACTGCCCTGCAAAAGTTACCTCAAAAACGCTTTCCCTGTGCCAGCGAAATGTTCAAGTCGATTCAGCTAGCGACCGATATCTTAGTGGCAGAGAAGCACCCAACTTACTGTTTGTCAGTTTCTCCTCTCGAACCGTCGTCTTACGATCTCGAAATACTTCTCCAAGAATCACTCGCGGAACCGATTACGCATTTAGCAGTTGACTCGCAACAAGTTTATCTGGGAATGGGCGATCGCCTTCAAGGTCGTCTTTATGGAAGTAACGAACTCACGGGAAATTTAGTCCAGCAGTGGCAAGTAAATTTTGATGCGCCTTTAGTAGATTTGAACGTGCGTCCTCAAGGATGCTTGGTGGCAACTCAGTCCCAGGAGAATTACTCGATTTATTGCTTCTCAAAACGCGCTATTGACTTAATTTATTGCTTGTCTGGCGGGATTGGTAACTCAGAAACGTCTAATTTCGTCCCTTTATTTTCCCTGAAAGCAAGAAATGTGATGGGAGCGATCGAGTCGCAGGGGCGTTGGATGGCGATCGCCTCCGCTACTTCGCCTTTTCAAGTGCTGAAATTACCAGAATGCCAACCCGTGCGATCGCCTGTTAATTGTCCCCTACCTTCCCAGTTAATTCCCCTCGATCCCCGTCGCGGACTCGCCATTTTTACTCCCTTAGAAGACGACAATGAAGGTACAATCTTTCGCTTGTTTAATCGTCGTGGCAGTTTAATTGATGCCTTTTCTTTGCCCATTACTTTGCATCACTTCACGCCAAGCACACTCGATCCTTATCGCCTCTTGGCAATAGAAAAAAGCGAGCCAGCAATGGGCGTACTAATCAATCTCAAACCCTTAAAAGTCACTCGCATTGCCTTAGAAATCGTGCCAGAGTATATCATTGCCCAAGAATGGGGTTACCTCCTCGCCGATCGCTCTGGGCAATTTCGTTTGCTAGATCGAGAAGGTCGCAGAATAGGACGATTTGAAGTGCCCTTCCCTCCTACGGCAATAGTCGCCTTTGGAAAATTTAAATTGTTAATTGCCACTTGGTCAACTCGGAGGGGAATATTGTATGCAGTTGATTTTGAAAAAATCGTCGATTTTAAAGGAGAAGAAGAATTTTAATGGGTTTATGGAAAAGTTTTGTGGCTAAAAATAAGGATCTCGCCTGCGTATCATCGACAACATTAAACGGGTGGGTAGTGTCATCGAGGTGTATACTTAAAAAACTGTGCGTTCGGCAAGCGAAATCTTAAGGCTCCGATCGCCAAGGAACCTACATGGTGGCAGTAGTGTGGGGATAATTCAAACAAGTGTTAGAAAGGCCTTTGCAGAGAAAATATACCGAGTCAGTCCTCAGAGGAGGAAGTCAAAATGTCTTTAAATTGACTGCGATCGCTGGTTAAATAGGCAAGAAAGAGTTGAAGAGAATTTTAGCTCCGACTCATCACATCTCCAGCGAAAAAGATTTGATTTTGTTAAAGGCGATCGACGACAGGGTTAATAGTTGTAGAAATGCGTCAGGTAATTATCATCGTTAATAGCGAGGTTAAAGCGGCAGGGAAAAGCCCTGCTGTCTCTCCCATGACAGAAAAAATGGTTGCAGCACTTAAGGCGGCAATTGTCAAGGATTCACCGACAACAACTGTTGAAGTCGTGGCGGCGGCGGCTCTATGGTCGAAAAACACTCAACTGCAATCGCCAAATCGAAATTCAATCTATTGTCCTTTAACAATTCAGTTGCCAGATTGGTTGAAATTTCCGGCTCAAGACATTTACAAAGCCTGTCGGGAGATCGAGGGAAGGCGGCAATGGGTTGAACGAAATTTAGCCTACAAAACTAGTATCAAAGATTCTTGGCTAGGCGATCTTTGGTTGCCAGTGGTTTTAACAGCCAAGGGACTCCTCTACGGGGAGGTAATTGGAGAAGGGGTCATACCCAACTCTTACGAGCAACCTGTCAATCTCACCGATGACTTGCGCCAGTCTCTTCATCATTTGGCCTCTCAATTACTTGATTCTCTATCGGCTCTCCCATCAGTTTACTTATTGCAGTTTAGGTTGCATGGGAAAGAGATTGTTTTTGACCGCTTGTGGCCTTTTCCGGCGGCTCCAGCGATCGCTTCGCTCAACAACCAACAACCCGATTTATTCGCCTGTTATTGGCAATGTTTGGTCGGTCAGCCTATCCTAGACCTGACAATTATGTCTTCAAATTCTCCGCTCTAACGCGATCGCTGCCTTCTCATAAAGATGGCTACACAGGATACAAATTAATGTTATGTTTAGTTTAAAATCATAAATTTAAGATAGTAAGTACAAATAACTAGTCAGCGATAAATGACCTCTCAAACAATTTCTAGCCAATCCAGCACGCGAGAATCGAGCGAATCCCCTGCGAGTCGAAGTAGTTCGGCTATTATTAGCGACGATAGCAGCTTGATCAAAGTGATGAAATCGTATCAAGCCGATCAACAAGTTAAATACCTCCATTTACAAGCTGAGATAGAAGTCCTCCTTCAACAATTGCAAACCTTAAAACAAAAAAAATTAAGACAAACCAATCGGGATGATCGCAACTAGTACCCCTTTGGCTCATCAGTTATCAGTTATTTGATGAAAGGATTTTAGATTTTTCCCCCTTTTCTCCCTTTTTAAGGGAGGTGCCGAAGGCGGAGGGATTGGGGGGTAGGGGGGATCGGATGAAAGGATGAAAGGATGAAAGGATGAAAGGATTTTAGATTTTGGATTGATTCAATCACCTTCTCACCAGTCACCAATCACCAATCACCAGTCACTAATCACTGACAACTGATACTAGCGATCGCGACGACAAAGAAAATGTCAAAATATCCTAATCGGGATTTGAGAGAACGAACCGAAATATGACCATGCATTTCCATTTACAGCAAGCGTTTGAAAATCGCAAAGCGCTTAAAGTGATTAGCGGCTTGAACAATTTTGATCGCGAACGAGTAGCCTCCGTCGTCAAAGCGGCTGAAGTTGGTGGAGCTACTTTTGTTGATATTGCAGCCGAGCCAGATTTAGTCCGCTATGTCCGCCAGCTAATTAACCTACCCATCTGCGTTTCAGCAGTAGAACCAGAGGTGTTCGTCAGTGCCGTTGCATCCGGTGCCGATTTGATTGAAATTGGTAATTTTGACAGTTTCTATGCCCAAGGACGGCGTTTTGAGGCACCTGAAGTTTTAGCCCTAACTCAAAAAACGCGATCGCTCTTGCCAGAAATTCCCCTCTCCGTCACCGTTCCCCATATCCTACCTTTGGACGAGCAAGTTCAACTCGCAGAAGCTTTAGTCGAAGTCGGGGCAGATATTATTCAAACTGAAGGTGGAACCAGCAGTTATCCCATTCATGCAGGAACACTAGGCGTGATCGAAAAAGCGGCTCCTACCTTAGCTGCCGCCTATAGTATCTCTCGTGCTGTCTCCGTTCCTGTGCTGTGCG
Organism: uncultured Pleurocapsa sp.; assembly: GCA_964441015.1. GTDB lineage: Bacteria > Cyanobacteriota > Cyanobacteriia > Cyanobacteriales > Microcystaceae > Hydrococcus. The sequence continues at coordinate 9,945 of CAYTUO010000002.1, read as the reverse complement.
CTTCTGGCTTGTCTAGCGTGACCGTTCCCTTGGCGATCGCGGCTGGTGCTGCTGGCGTTGGCGTAGGTTCTGCCATTAACCGTCTCAATGACGAAGTGGCAATGGTAGCCGCCGTTCGGAGCTTAGTAGAAGCCCTAGAAACCGTTAGTTTTGCTGGCGTTCACGCTTAGATCTAGTTGACGATAAGCCTTCGGCGATCAGGCGATCGCTCAACAACCTTAGTTCGGGATAAGTTCATGGAGCTAGTAACTCTACGAAAGAACAACCTTTTCAGTCAACGACAAAATCAGGTTGTTGATTATCCCGAACGCAGATTAATTTAAGCATAGTCAAGGATGGGGGTTAGATGATAGATACGGGCAAATTGGGAGGCAGTTTTCAAATCGTTTTGACGCAATGCTAAGCGCACAACATCTAATTTTTCTGCATCTTCAAGGGATAAATAAGGCGACCAGTCATCAGACGTATAAGTCATTTCTACGAGAACTTCTGCCATATATTCCCCTTCATGGATAATTTTGGTTTGGGTTTTAGAGAATGTCTGTGACAAAAATATTGTCATTAGCTAATTCCTCATAGCCATGTGCCGATATTTTGACTTCCCTATTTTTAATCAGTGTAAGGATTTTGGCGAAGGTTTCACTCATAAAATCTGAATGGTTGATTAGTTTTCTTGCATAAACTCTGTCAATCAACCAAATGATGCTCTAGGGCAAAACGTACTAATTCTGCTCGGTTATTAGTTTCTGTCTTTCTCAGAAGAGAACTAACGTACTTTTCAACAGTTCTAGGACTTAGGTGAAGTTTATTGCCAATTTCAACATTAGAAAGTCCTGTTGTCAGTAAACTAAGAACCTGTTCTTCTCGTTGCGTAAGCCCGAAGGAGTTGAGCATGGAAGTAGAAGAAACTCTGGCAACTTCTTTATCCTCATGGGAGGGTTTGGTACTGGATTGACGTTCGGAAAATCGCCACTCTGATTGAATCATCTGCGATCGCTCTAACAAGTTGCGAACTACTGCGGCTAATTCTTCCATCGCAAAGGGTTTGGGCAGATAGACATCGCATCCTGCCTGATAGCCAAGAATCCGTTCTTCAGTCGTATTTCTCTCTGTCAAAAAAATAACGGGCAGGAGTCGAAATTCGGGACGTTGACGGACTTGCTTGACGAGATCGTAGCCGTCTTTTCTAGGCATTTTAATATCGGAAACCAGCAGGTGAGGATGATAGTTTTCTAACAGAGAGAGTGCTTCTTGTCCATTTTGAGCCGCGATCACTGAATATCCTGAAAGTTCCAGATAATCCTTAACTGCTATACGAATTCCCGGATCGTCATCGGCGATCAGGATCAACAGAGCCATATTGTATCGATCAAGAAAGGATTGCTTAGCTATCTTTAGCCTATCATCCCCGTAACAGATGAGGGAGACAAGGGGACAGTTACCAGTTATCAGTTATCAGTTATCAGTTGTCAGTGTCAGGAGTCGTAGAGACGTTGCAGTGCAACGTCTGTACAGGAGTTCAGGAGTAAATATTCTCCCTTGTCCCTCCACACTTCCCACACTCCTAATCACCAATCACCTTCTCACCAATCACTAATCACCAATCACTAATCACCAATCACCAATCACCAATTACTTGTGACTAAATAATGTCTTTTTAGGACGGCTTTAACCGATTCTAGATCGTAGGGAAAAGGACGTTCGCGAGGAAGATAATCTCGTTCATTAGCAGGCCCGTGGCGTAGTACAGCATTGACTAATAAACAAGGTTCTGAATTTAAATTGATGGCTCCATGAAGAACTCCTGGAGGAATAATGACGACTTGAGGCAGGCGATCGCTTAAAGGAATATATTGATACTGGCGATTTTGCAAGACGACCAAGACAAAATTACCTTTGACGACGAGGATTTGATCGGTTTGATTGCGATGGACGAACAAATCGTCTATTGAGCCTGCTGGAATTTGTACTAGCATGGTTTCGTTGCTAGATTGAGGCGTATAGAACTGTGCCATACCCCCTTGAATTGATTCGAGTTGACGAATCGAAATTCCTTTGGATAGCCCCATCAAACGACCTCCTCACGCTCAAATCTTTAGTACATTTTTAATTTTACTGTCCCCATTCATGAAATTTTGTTATTAAAATTACACAAAAGTATCATTATGTGATATGTCATTTTTCTAATGACTAATGACTAATGTTGTTGATATGATTGAGTTTTAAGATTTTTGAGTAGTAATGCCAAAACTGCTGAAGCTTGCTCCCTATCTGTTAGCTGCTGGTGCTGCTTGGTCGTTAGGCTTTGTCTATAACGTCTACTATGGCGGCGAATTAAGTTGGCTGCGAATGATGTATGAAGACAAAATGGCGGTAGCAGCCCAAATACAAGCTCCTAGACGATTGCTCGTTACTGGTGGATCGGGCGCTCACTATACGATCAATTCCCAAGCGCTCGAACAAGGATTAGGAATTCCGGTTTTAAATCTAGGATTGGATGGCCCCGTTGGTTTAGATGTTATTTTACCGAGTATTTTAGAGCGGGTGCGTCCTGGGGACACTGTATTGCTCATTCCTGAATATTTAATCTTGTTGGATGAGGATGGCTTAGGCGATCGCTCGACTGCTTTTGGCGTAGCTATTGGAAGACCGGGTTTAGGGGAGATTTCTGCCAAGCAATTTGCTCAAGATGTTTGGCTTCTGGGAGTCCCTAGCTTGCGATCGCTGACCAAATCTACTTTAGATCTTGTTGAAAAAGGCAAGTTGACAGGTTACTATTCCGATCGCGTTAGCGATCGCGGCGATCCTACAGTGACCAAAGAGCGCTTGGGTAAATGGTGGAAACTAAAAATCGATCAACCCATTTCCAAACACGCCATCAGGCGGATCGCCAAATTTCGTAAAGAAGTAGAAGCCAAAGGAGGAAAGCTCATCCTATCGCTTCCTTGGGTATATGCCAGCCAGGATCGGAAAACCGTTGCCAACGTGAAAAAAACTGCTAAAGAACTGGCTGAAATTGCGCCTCTAATTTATGAAAAAGACTCATTCAATCTGAAAACCGATTCTGGATTGTTTGCCGACACTCACTACCATCTCTTACCAAAAGCCCGCGAAATTAGAGCCAAGCAGCTAGTCGAACAGCTAAAACCTCTCATTGGAGTCGATGCACAACAACCAACCAGCAATAACAAGTAAATCTGCCCACATTTGTATTCTTGGTGGCGGTTTTGGCGGTTTATATACGGCTCTCTATTTGAGTCGTTCTAGCTGGGTGAGAGCGGGCCAATGTCAAATTACGCTAGTCGAGCAAAACGATCGCTTTCTTTTTACCCCCCTACTCTACGAATTGATAACCGGGGAATTGCAACCCTGGGAAATTGCGCCTTCATACCAAAAACTGCTGAGTGGGACTCAAATTGCTTTTCATCAGCAAAAAATTCAAGGAGTAGACCTCAACGCCCGTCAAGTCATGCTTGATGGTGCTAAACTGACCTACGATTATCTAGTGTTGGCGGTTGGGACGCAAAATCGCTGGGCAAATATTCCTGGTGTTCAAACTCATGCTTTGACTTTTCGCACGTTAGCCGATGTCGAACGTCTGGAAGCCAAGCTACAAATCCTAGAGGCTGGCGATCGCCCATTCCTTCGCCTTGCTATTATTGGTGGGGGGCCGAGCGGGGTAGAATTAGCGTGCAAGCTAGCTGATCGCTTAGGGAAGCGGGGAAAAGTTCGTTTAATTGAACGAGGAGAAGACATTCTCAAAAATTTTTCCTCTGGGGTTCGGAATGCTGCTTATCGAGCCTTGCGATCGCGCCGCGTTGAGATCGATTATCGAACCGACGTGACAGCCATTGAAACTGACTCGATGACTGTAGTGCAAAATGACCGAACGATAACGCTTTCAGTGGATCTCGTTTTGTGGACGGCGGGAACGCAAACCAGAGAATGGATTTATAATTTAAATTGCCAGAAAAACGAGTTCGGAAAACTCATCGCCCATCCGACGCTACAGTTAATTGATTATCCAGAAGTCTTTGCTCTAGGAGACACAGCAGACATTCGCAACAGCAGCAAACCCGTTCCTGCAACGGCGCAAGCCGCCTATCAGCAAGCGAGTCATGCGGCGAAAAACCTAATGGCAATGCTTCGAGGTAAACGCCCGCGACCCTTCCATTATTTACATTTAGGAGATATGCTGACCTTGGGCAAAGGAGCCGCCATTGTTTCCAGTTTTTTTCTCAATCTCGAAGGACAGTTAGCCGCCACTATCAGGCGCTTAGTTTATCTTCAGCGCCTGCCAACCCTGCGCCATCGCCTGCAAGTCTTTCAACGTTTGCTCAAACATACCTTCTTAAAAGTCGTGCGTTTTATCGGTTGGCCATTTAAGCGTTTATTTGCTAAGAAAGGAGCGACTAAGCATCAGAAGCGAATTCGCTGAAAGGTTGCTGAGTTTGAGCGGGTAATGCGACAATTGTTGGCTAATTCTGTTTGTTTATTTTAATTTTTTATCGAGGGTTGCTGCGGTATGGCTGCCAGTCAAGAAAGATCGAAAAGTCGATTAGCTGCCAAGGTTGAGGAAGTCTTGGGCTTCGACTTGCGATCGCTTGCCCTATTTCGGATTGGTTTATCCTTAGTTATTCTCGCCGATCTCATTATCCGGTTTGGCGATCTGACGGCACACTATAGCGATGCTGGCGTATTGCCTCGCGCTGCCTTAGAGCAAATCCTTGTCAGTCCTTGGCATTGGTCGTTTTTGTCGATTACTGGTCAGCCTTTCATCCAAGGAATCATCTTTATCTTGGCTATTTTCGTCGCGCTAGGAATGCTAGTGGGGTATCGAACTCGACTGGCAGCGATCGCAACCTGGGCGATGATTATTTCTATCCACAACCGCAACCCTGCCCTCATTTTCGCTGCCGATGATGTCCTGAGAGCCTTACTTTTCTGGGCAATGTTTTTACCTTTAGGCGCTTGTTATTCAATAGATAGCGCCCTCAATACTTCTAGTCAGCCTTTACCCAAAAGAATTGTTTCTGGTGCGACTTTTGCCTTCATGGTGCAAATCTGCTTTATTTATATGTGGTCGGCGGCTTATAAAACCAAAAGCGAGCTTTGGTGGCCCGATGGTGATGCAGTTTATTATGCGTTGAGTTTCGACCAATATGGAACGACATTCGGTCAATGGCTGTTGAGTTTACCCGTTGGATTTTTAAAACTGCTGACGCTATCTGCCCTTTGGTTTGAATGGTTGGGGCCGTTATTAATTTTTATTCCCTTTTATAACAGCGTTTTCCGTTGCGTTGCCATTGTCAGTTTTATTCTTTTACATTTCACCTTTGGCTTATCTTTTGAGTTGGGAATTTTCCCTTTTTTAAGTATTTCTAGCTGGTTAATTTTTATTCCCACGAATGTTTGGGATAGGCTGGCTAAAAAGATAGATACGCCGCAGCGATCGGGATTGATAATTAATTACGATGCCGACTGTGGATTTTGCAAAAAGGTCGTTCATTTTTTGCGGACTTTCCTGATTTTATCCGGCACGCCATTATTATTAGCTCAAGATGATCCGTCTATTTATGCTGATATGCAGGAAAAAAATTCTTGGGTAGTCGTAGATTGGCAGGAAAATCGACATTACAAATGGGAAGCGATTGCTTATGTTTGTAGCTTATCCCCTATCTTTTGGTTTTTTGCACCGATTCTCAGATGGAAACCTTTGATGGCTATAGGAACCAAGTTTTATGAGACGATTGCATCCAACAGAAAAACGGCAGGAATCTTGACAAAATGGTTTAAATTTCGTCCGCTTGAGGTACGCTCTTCTTTAATTCTCAATATTGTCACTTTATTTCTCCTAATTTATACCTCTCTTTGGAATCTCAAAAGTTTTGTCGAACAAACCGTTGCTAGAAGAAAAGAGCAACCGAATGATTGGATTAGTGTGACGCATAAGCTTTTCAATCGAAAAACCGTTCAAAAACTCGATATTCTTAGTCGTGTAACCCGATTAGATCAGTCTTGGAGTATTTTTGCTCCTGCACCGCCTAGAGATGATGGGTGGCACGTTATTAGCGGAAAACTTAAAGATGGAACTGAAATTGATGTTCTTAATGGAAGCGATTCTGTAAGTTGGGAAAAACCTACAATTAAACAACGCAATAAGCTTTATAAAAATATGCAATGGCGCACCTATTTTATTAATCTCAATCGTGGGATTGGTAAGGCGCTTTATCCTTTTTATGGTGCTTACTTATGTCGCGATTGGAATGCAAAACACAAGGATTCACCCAAATTAGAGAGTATTGATGTTTATTTTATGGACGAAAGAACCGTTCTTCCTGGCGAAACACAAAAAGTAGAAAAAACTAATCCTTGGCAGCAATCTTGTGACAAAAACACTAATCAAAAATAAATTTCTGTAATTCTTTCTCGACCTTTAGCCTATGTTATTCAATTCTTACGTTTTTATTTTTATTTTCATACCAATTACTGTCATTATTTTTTTTGGATTAATCAAATTTCGTTTAATTAAAGCAGCTATACTTGCCTTAACCATTAGTTCATTCTTTTTCTATTCTTACTGGAACGTTGCTTATCTCCCTCTCTTGCTAATTTCAATGGTGTTTAACTATCTAGTAGGAAAAGCAATCACTGAGGTTAAACTCCAAAGCAAGCAAGCAAAGATGTTTCTTTTGCTAGGTATTACTGTCAATTTATCGTTAATTGCTTATTACAAATACGCTAGCTTTTTTCTCTCTTCAATCAATAATATTTTAAAAATTAATTTGAATATTCCTGAAATTATTTTACCTTTAGGAATTTCCTTTTTTACTTTCACTCAAATCGCTTACTTAGTAGATGCCTATCGAGGGGAGACTAAAGGAACTAACTACGAGCTTGTGACCTACGGTTTGTTTATTGGTTTCTTTCCGCACTTAATTGCTGGGCCAATTGTTCTACATGACGAAATTATTCCCCAGTTTCGTCAGCTAAGAAATTTCATTTTTTCTCACAAAAATATCGCATTAGGCTTAACTTTGTTTAGCTTAGGTTTAGCCAAGAAAGTCTTGATAGCAGATACCTTATCTCCGTGGGTTGCCACAGTATTTGGAAATGCTCAATCCGTTAATTTCACCGAAGCATGGGTAGGTGCTTTAAGTTATACATTTCAACTATATTTTGATTTTTCAGGATACTCGGATATGGCGATTGGTTTAGGATGGCTATTTAATATCCGTTTCCCAATCAATTTTAATTCACCTTACAAAGCCATTTCTATTATCGACTTTTGGCGACGCTGGCACATTACTTTATCTAACTTTCTTCGAGATTACTTGTATATTCCTCTGGGAGGTAGCCGCCGAGGAGAATTGCGCCGCTATGGGAATCTATTGACAACTATGTTGTTAGGTGGATTGTGGCATGGTGCGGGTTGGACTTTCGTGGTTTGGGGCGGATTGCATGGTTTATATCTATGTATCAATCATGGATGGCGAAAATTAAATATTACCTTACCGAAAATATTCGGATGGGCAATAACATTTTTTGCGGTTGTTATTAGTTGGGTATTATTTCGCGCTTATAGCTTTCAGGATGGAATAGACATTTTGCAGACAATAATAGGGATGAAAGGGATTATTTTACCTGGTAGAGTAGATGGGAGGTTTGCTTGGTTGACTGAGTTAGGAATTCAGCTAAAAGGATGGGGGAGTTTTTCTTATTTACCGCCAAATCCCCAACAAAGTTTTTTCATTTTAGCAAGTCTTTTGTTATCTGTTATTCTGTTGCCTAATACGCAGCAAATTATAAAAGAAATGAAACCGAATTGGTGGTGGGCAATTGGTATTGGTGGCTTAACGGGCTATTGCTTACTATCACTCAATCGCGTTTCTGAATTTCTTTATTTTCAATTTTAAAATCATGAGTATTTTGAAGCAGAATAAGTTAATTTTCCGAAAAAATTTTTCGATAGCTCAGAAAAAGTTAAATAAATCAAGTCTTAAAACTCAAAAATATCGAAGATTTAATTGGCTTTTCTTATCGGCAGCTTTAACCCCATTATTGTCTATTGGATTGTTCAATTTTGTTATCGATCCCTACGATGTATTTAATACTCCAAGAATAGCAGGAATCAATGAGTTAAAGCCGAAAAAATTTACTCACGATATGCTTTTTAAAGCAGTTGAAATAACCCGCGTTAAACCGACTGTTCTCTTTCTAGGTTCGTCGAGAGTCCAATGGGGGTTAGATCCGACATATTTTAATTTGCCTGGGCAGGAAACGGCATATAATTTAGGCTTACAAAGGGCAAATATGTATGAAGTTAAGCGTTATTTCGATCACGCGATCACCAATCAACCCAACTTAAAAAAAGTCGTTTTAGGCATTGATTTTTGGATGTTCAGCGAGACGATTAAGAATACGCCAGCTTTTAGCGAAGATAGACTAGAAAAACAGCAGATTAGCTTCCAAGATGCTCTCAATGTTCTTTTTTCTCTTGATGCTTTTGAATCTAGTCAAGCAACCTTAATGGATAATCTTAAAAATTCTAAGGAAAATCTTACAGTTGGAAGCGGCAAGATTTTGATCCAAGGAAATGTTTTTAGCAACGGTATCCTCAAAGTCGATAAAAGCCGCAAAAATCCAGGTTCTGTTGCTAATTTTACGAAAGGATTAACCAACAGTATTGCCTATTCTAGCCCTTTTAAATTGTCTCAAGAAAGATTACAACTATTAAGAGCGATTGTTGAGACTTGCCAACAAAAAGGGATCGCTCTCACCATCTTTATCTCTCCCTCTCATGCTACTGATATGGAAGGTCTTCACGTACTGGGGCTGTGGTCAGAATTTGAGCAGTGGAAACGAGAAGTTAGTAAAATTGCACCCATATGGGATTTTTCAGGGTACAACAGCATTACGACAGAACTGATCGCCAAGAATATGAAATACTATTTGGATAGCTCTCATTACCGCAAAGAAACTGGAGATTTGATTCTCAACCGTTTGTTATCTTCTAAAGAGAATACTGTTCCAGATAATTTCGGTGTCCTTATTACCGCAGAAAATATTGAAGCCCATTTCGCTAAAATTCGTAGCGATCGCGAAAAATGGCTAAAAACGAGTCCTGATGCCAAGATAGTTCAAGATATTAAAAACGAGCAAATTAAAAAACGAACTAAAAATAAGTCCGATAACGAATAGCCAAAATCCTTGTAATTAAAAGCTCTTATTAACATTTCATGAAATCTAATTGGCTACAGACTTTGGCGCTACCTAAAGGATGGTTGAGATTCTTAATTATCATACTCCTAATTTTAGGGATATTTTTCCGCTTTGCTAATCTCGATCGCAAAGTTTACTGGCTAGATGAAACTCATACGTCTTTACGCATTTTTGGCTATACAGAAAAAGAATTTATTCAAGATATTTTTTCCAGTGAAGTCGTTACTTCCGAAGATTTACTCAAGTATCAAGGCCCTAGTCCTCAAAAAACTTGGAACGACACGGTTAAAATTGTTTCGGGAAATACGGAACACGCACCCCTCTATTACCTGTCCTTAAGAGTGTGGGCACAGGGGTTTGGCAGTTCAGTAGCGGCAATTAGAAGTTGGTCGGCGGTCATTAGTTTGTTTGCCTTTCCTTGCATTTATTGGCTGTGTCGAGAATTATTTCAGTCGCCCTTGACCGGATGGATCGCGATCGCTCTGTTCGCTATTTCTCCCTTTCAAGTCCTCTACGCCCAGGAAGCACGACCCTATAGTTTATTAACCGTCACAATTTTACTCGCAAGTGCGGCACTACTGCGGGCCATACGAGTCAAGACGGTGGCGAGTTGGGGAATCTATGCCCTTACCGTCGCTTTAGGACTTTACACTCACTGGTTTTTTGCCGTGGTCGCCTTTTCGCATGGAATCTACCTAATCATTACGGAAAGATTTCGAGCGA
>CAYTUO010000001.1:32540-39088 GCA_964441015.1 uncultured Pleurocapsa sp. | reverse complement strand
TTTCCTCCCTCTCTCCCCACACTCCCCACACTCCCCACACTCCCAATCACCAATCCTTTAGCTGATACCAGCCTCGCCATAAAATCCATGTGCCTAGTCCTATTAAGATTAGCGCTAAGATAAATCCAACCCAAATAGGAATGCCAGCCGCAGGCAAAACCCACCACCAAACGGCAACAATTCTCAGGAGATCGGAACTGGCTAAATTTCCTAATTCTGGCGGTGTGCCAACATTACTAATGACCTGTCTGACATCGATACTAAATGCGTCGCCCAGTTGCCGGAAAGCAGCGCCCCAAGCATTAAATAGCGGTGCATCGAGAGGCGAACCCCATAACGCTAAAGCTTGGTTAAAATCACCGCGATCGACTGCCTCCGCATAGTAGCGTTGATAATAGGAAACTAAAGTCGGAGCGTTCCAAAATAAACCGACCAATGTCAAGGCAACAATCCAATCCCACCATTTTTTCTCAAGCACTGCGACTAGGGCTAATAATAGGGGAAGGGTAGGAACGAGAAATCGAGGCCCCCAATTCCAGCCTTTGAATAACCAAAAGGAGTGAAGTACCAGATAATTTAAAAAGATAGCCAAAAGCAGTAAAGCTTCTAGGGGTTTTGATTTAAAAAGTTGGCGAAATCCAAGAATTGCTAGAATTGTTGGCGGACAGTACCATAACAATCCTCCTCCCGCCCCAGGACTAAAAATTAAACCAAAGAATCGTTCCGGCATTCCTGTCAGTTGGAGGCGATCGGTATTTTGACCGCTACCGAAGAAACTTTCAAAGCGCAGGTAGTTGTATCCCATGTAGAGAAGTACCCCCATGCCTGTCCCCATCAAAGAACTAACAATTGTTCGCCAAGGATACTTTTTGCAGAAAAAATACAAGGTTAGAACAGGCCCAACAACAATTCCGGCTGGTTTGGCGGTGATGGCTAACCCTGCTAGGATACCAGCCCCAGCGTGCGATCGATAGGATTTTCCCAGGGCCAAATAGATACTGGCGGTTGTTAGCAAAGACAATAACGGTTCGGCAAAAAACTCGCGGGCATAAACTAGGGCAGTCGTACCGAATGCATAACTTATCGCGGCTAGATAAGCACCCTTTTTGCTACTGCCCAATCGCAGGGCTAGTAAAGCTACTAAGGAGGTGGTAACGGCAGTTAAGAGAATTGGCAAGACTAAGGCACAGAGAGTAGCGGTGTAGCGTGTGGGCAAGTTGAATAGGTTACCTAGCCCAAGACCAATAGCGACAAAAGGGGTTGCCAAGATAGGTAAAAGGGGATAGCGTATGGAGTAATATTCGCCCCCGCTCCCTAGAACTCCTGCACCTTTAGAGATGCTAAAGTCTCCTTCTGTGACTAATGAGTGGGAGACCCAAAACATATCGTTTCCATCGATCCCCCAAATACCGGGTTTTAGAAATGCTAGGTAGATTAAGGCTACACCAATTCCCAAAGCTAGGCTAATTTTGAAGACCTGTCGGTTACTATTGAGGCGATCGCTCAGCTTTGATGGCTGAATCTCGTCTTTATCTGTCATTAGAATTACTATATTAAGTTTGTATAGAAGTAATGTAGTCCTCTGAGGAACTGAGAGATGGATTCAACCAACCAATATAGCCTATCGATTAGCTCGCAGCTATCAGTCAAGAACTTTGTCTAATAACGAGTCAGCCCCAAATCTAACAACATCGGTGCAGGGCAGTCCGGTTTCTTGTGTTACCTGTGCGATCGCCCCTTGTGCTGCTTCGCGATCGAGATGAAAGGTGTTAAGAGCGATCGCTTTCACTTTAACCTGTCCAAAAGTTCCCCCTGCACTGGCTAGCATTTCATAAAGCTTGACAACTTCTAATAATGGCGGAATGATGACATCTGGCAAATCGCGAATGTGTTTTTGTCCTGCGCGATGGACTAGCACTAATCCTGTCGGTTGACTGCCCCGAATCAACGGTAAAGTCGCAGTAGATCCAGGATGCAGCAAAGAACCTTGCCCTTCTACAAAGAGAACGTCATGCTCGTCTTCCCAATCGAGTATTATTTGTTCTACTGCACCCGCCGCAAAGTCAACGCGAACAGCATCGAGGGCAATGCCATCTCCAGCTATCATTAATCCCCCTTGTCCGGTTGCCAGGAACTTAGATTTAATTCCCTTTTTCTGTGCCGCTTTATTCAACTCTAAACTGGTTGACATCTTGCCGATCGCCATATCCGTACCGACGGTTAAGATACGCTGACAACAGAGCGATCGCGCCCTTCCTTGACCGATCCTTAATTCCTTGGGTTCCTGACGAATATCCCAAATCCACTGTCCTTCTCGCAACTGTCCGAATCGATGTGCCATCGACGTATGCAAGCCATTGACTAAGGATAATCCGGCAGCAATCCCCTGTTTAACGTCTTCCCACCAAGCATCGGGTAATACCCCTCCTGACGGCGCAATGCCAATTAATAAAATATCGGGATTGTACGCTAATGCTTCTGTCACGTTTGCCACGATGGGAATGTCTCGCTCAATTCCCGTTAAAGTCGGTAGAGACTCTCCAGCACATTGCGCGTCAATGACTGCTACTATAGTTGCCCTACCGTAGCGCAAATAAGCTAAACCCGTTTTTCCATGAGTGCCCCGAATGCCTTCATGGAGTAAGATAGCAACTCGATTCTGAGGCTCGATTCGCATAAATGTAGTATTATTTTCCCTAAAATGCAGAAATAGATCTTCTAAGGATTACCAACAAATCCAAATAACTTGGCAAAGCCACCGAGAATAGCTATCACCAGCGAGAGCAGAATTCCTCGACTGACAAATTCCTGATTTTCTAAACGCTTTCCAAAACCAACTACTTTTTCATCGAGGGATTTAATTTCACCCTTGAGTGAGGCATCAAGTGATTTAATTTCACCCTTGAGTGAGGCATCAAGCGTTTTAAGTTCTCCTTTAAGTTCAACTTCCATCCTCGTTGTAGATAGCTTTAACTCGCTGACATCTTTCTGTACTGTGTCTATTTTCTGTTCTAATCGGGTCAGAATTTCTTTAAGATCCGATTCAATTGTTATTGACATAGTGCTAAATTCCTACGATATGTTACTCCTAATCCTGGTAGATCGTTGGGTAGCAAACGCCCTTCCTCTAACGTAGCCCCTGCAAAGGGATCGTCAATTAAGTTGAGATGGCTATCTAAGTCCAGATAATCTGCTAGGGGAGCGAGATGAGACATGGCGGTATTGGCTAAACTACTATCGGAATAACAGCCAAACATGATTTTTAACCCGCACGCTTTAGCAATCTGGATCGCTCGCATTGCCTCTGTTAAACCACCCGCTTTCATCAGTTTGAGATTAATGCCGTGGACGCAGTTGGCAAGCTTGGGAATATCGCGACTGGTAAAGCAACTCTCATCGACAAAAATGGGTAAGGGCGAGCGATCGCATAATATCGACAATTTCTCTTCCTCTCCTACTGGCAACGGTTGTTCTACATATTCAACGTTTTGTTGGGCTAACCAATCGCACATTTGCACTGCCTCATCGAGATTCCATCCTCCATTTGCGTCCACTGTCAATCTGGCATTTGGGGCTTCTTCGCTAATTGCCAGCAACATTGCTCGATCTGCCTCAATTCCTGCGGGATTTCCGAGTTTTACTTTCAATATCTTGGCACCCATTAACTCTATCCAGTCCCTCACTCGTTTTCTTGCCCCTTCAGGCGTATTAATCCCGACTGTCACTGAAGTAGGTACGATACGCTGGCGATTCAACCCCCACAAACGCCACAATGGTAAATCGGCTCGTTTTCCCAACCAGTCATGTAGTGCGGTATCAATTGCAGCCCGCAGCGAGGAAGATACTTGCATTTCTTGGAGCATTTCTTCGATGTCCTGTCGCTCTAGCGGACTATATTTTTTTAAACTTGGGATAATTTTTTGTAATTCTTTGAGGAGTGCATCAGTGTTTTTGCGATCTTCCTGAATAATAGAAAAGGGTGAAGCTTCTCCCCATCCCTCAATCTCATCTTGTTTTATACACACTAAAATATTGGTTGTTTGAGCCGTTGTGCCGCGACTAATTGTTAACGGAAATCGCTTATTAATGGGAAAGGTTTGAATGGAAATTTGCATCTTGACTTTTGCGCGATCGCATTAATCATTTAATTATTGCCCAATTTGTCCTTCAAATGAAAGAAATAAAAAAGTGGAAAATTCTGAGTTTTAAATGGATTGTCAATCATAGATGGTGTCAAGTCAGACAAGATGAGGTGGAATTACCAAATGGTACAATTATTGATGATTATTTTGTTAATGTCAGACCAGAAATTGCTCTTGTTCTTCCCATTACTAACAACCAAGAAATCGTTTTTGTCCGTCAATATCGTCATGGAATAGAAGATATTTTATTAGAACTTCCGGCAGGAACTTTTGATAAGCAAAAGGAAGATAGCCTAACAGCCGCCCGTCGCGAATTGGAAGAAGAGACTGGCTATATTTCTAACCAATTAATTAAATTAGCAACAGTCTATGATAATCCCGTTAAAGATACTAACAAAATTCATATCTTTATGGCTCTCAAGGCTGCTCCTCTGGGGAAACAAAATTTAGATCTCACTGAAGATATTGAGGTAGTCGTTGTTCCGATTAAAGAAGTTAAGCAAAAAATAGTCAGTGGAGAAATTTGTGTCGCTGGAACCATTAGTGCGATCGCTCTAGGGTTGGAGTTTCTAGACAATACTTTAAGCGATCGCTTTTTGGGTTAAGAATTTTTAATCAAAAGCTATTTTTTGCTCAAATTCTTGTATAGCGATCAGTTTTTGCCAACAAACAGAAGAAATGATAAATTACTAGATTTTTAATCTGTCTAGTTGACATAGAAGATTGGTTAATTAGGAGTGGCTATCGTGAGCTTGGCGTTTGCAGTAGCCTCTCTTAAGCCTTCCACTAGCAAACTAAAAAAGGCTATTAGGCATATCTAAGACACAAATGTCAACTTCAGCGATGTTTTCGATTCGAGTCGTTTTTTCCCAAATTTTTTTTTCAGTTTCCGATTCGTGCTCGTAACGAAAGGTTAATATTTCTGAGTTAACTGTGAGTACTTTTACGTTTTTAAGCCAGCTATTACTGCTTTTAACATAAAGCCAAACATTCGGCTGACCGATGCATTCTCTAAGCTTATCTTCCATACTTTTCTATTATCTACTTTTGCTCTTGTTTGCCCTGGAGCAACGAACTAGCCCCCAAGGACGCGATTGCGCTCCGCGCAGCGGCAAAGCCGATCGCAAGCAAACCTAAGATAGAACTGGGTTCGGGAACTGACGTTGCAGAAACGGTAGTGACATTAACACTCCAATTATCAATGCCGTGCCGAATCGTGGTAGTAGATCCAGATATCGTATTGGTACGAATATAGCCAAAAGTAATCGCAGCGCCTTGAATGGAGAAATCAGGAGCCGCATCTCCATCTAAAGGCAAAAAGCCATCGCTCGTCAGACCAGAGACGGATTTAGTTTGCCACTGCGACGGATATCTAACTGCTGTGAATGCAGATATGAATAATCTTCCGTCTTGTTCGAGTAGCAATCCATCGCCAAATACCCCTGAAAAAGTATTTAATCCAATGACATCCGCCGAGTAATCAATAGAAGCGATCGCTCCCTGAGTCGATGGGTCATAGACAGCCCGATTGTTGAAGTGATAAACAACGCCTTGAGTTCCATTCCCCCAGGTATGAGTTGTCAAACGAAAAGCATCGGGATTGCCACCTGAGAGACTTTGTTCGGCTGTTTCAGACGACGGACTTCCCGTAGCTTGAAAAGCCTTTGTCCAATCAGAATCATTAAACGTCCCATCAAAAAATTTAACCGTCGCAGCTTCGGCAATTTCTTGAAAACTTAGCGCAGAAATGGTAACAGCCGTAGCAGCAATTACAGATTTTAAAAGCGTATTATTCATGTTTCGATCCTTATACTAAAGTTTTAAGAAACTCTTGCTTTTTCTCAACATGAGACAGCAAGAGTTAGGTGAGGAAAATAGGCTACCGACTTAGATGACACCCCACTTTTCCAAAATAGGTAAGCGATCGCTCTTAAATGCTTGCCATCTTTCTTCAAGCTCAGTCTTGATTTCATCTTCTGCTTCTAATATTCGTTCCTCCTTCATGAGTCGCTGTCCGCTAGCTTGCAACACTTCCATAACGAGTGGAATGGGATCGATTTGACGTTTGTATGCGAGCAAGAATAGTTGTTCGATCCGATTAGTTCCAATCCCGCCACCAATTACTGGCGACGCAAACGCTTGCAATTCTGCTCCATAGCGAGCGCGTTCCATCACTGCTCTATTAAATTCTGTTGTTCGTTTTTGACGATCTACTTCGTTTTCTAAGGGAAGCGAAGGTCTTACATAACCAATTGCTATCAACAGAGTCAGCACGTCGATCGCGTTGGTAAAATTGCCAATTTTCTCTTCTATTTGCGGTTTTTGGAGGAGTTCTGCGATAGTTTTCCTTCCCTCGGCTAGTTCGGCTAGCAAAGGCTTAAAAATGTCTTCTTGGAATGTTATGGT
>CAYTUO010000001.1:0-32530 GCA_964441015.1 uncultured Pleurocapsa sp. | reverse complement strand
TGCCAGCCATTTGTACTTCGTATTTAACATCTTCTAGAGAAGGTAAGACTAGGGTAAAACCAAACTTTCCAAGAATTTCAGTGCGTTCTTGCGGCTTCAGTCTGCGTAGACCTCTGACAAATATATCCTTTCGGAAATATCGATTGACAAAGTAGTCTTGCACTGTCTCGCGCAGTTCGGGAACGGTCACTTCAGCAAGCAATTGCTGTTGCTCTTGGCTGAAACGTTGACTGACGAATTGATCTGCTAATATTGCGGATGTCGCAAATGTCAGCTTGGCATCTGCTAGCCGTCGCGCCACTTCAAAGAAATATAGTGGCTGCCAGTGATGATTCAAGTACTCGTGAATGAGATAGTTAGAACGCGATTCTTTGAATTTGAGAATTGTACCTAGTTGTTGTCCTGCAACAGGGTTAGCTGTAAAGAAACCAGCTTTGAGTTCTTTGAGCTTATCAACAAAAGCGACTGTCTTTTCGATCTGATTGAGGGTTGGTTCTTTTGTTTGCGCTGCATATTCAAACATCAGCTTTTGCAGAGGACTCGCTGCTGCCCAACCTGGCATGGTGTTGTAGCTAATATAAACTGCACCTCCGACCTTTAGCTTGCGCCGCAGGATCTCTACAATGATATTTTGGTTCTTATCGCTGATCCAAGAGTAAATCCCGTGTAGGACGATGAAATCGAATTGAGGGGTATCGGTATTTAAAAACTCTTCAAAACTTTTGTCATAAAAATAAACGTTTTTTGAGCCAGCCTCATCTGCTAAACGCTGCGCTTCACAAGTATGGCTGGGATTAAAGTCGGTTGCCCAAAATTCGCCTTGAGGGTTAAGTGCAGCAAAAAGATTCGTTCCAAACCCTTGTCCAAAGCCTAATTCGCAATAGTTGAACTTTTCATGATTTGGTGGGGCAAAACCCTTTTGTGCTAAGGCAAAGATTATCCACGTCGGATCTAATTCCTCAAAGAATGAATAGGTATAGTCAATGTCTACAACGTAACCTTCTGTCCAATTTTCCATGAAATTTTTTAGAGTTATGTCGAACGACTTAGTAAACGGTAGTGCGATCGCTCGCCTTGTTCGCAACCAAAATGTTCGCACTACCGCTCGTGGCTAATGAATTTCTAATTCAAACAAACAGAATTAGATCGATGAAACTGCGCTGCTATCAAACATGGTGGCAGCAGCAGCAGTTAGTACATCACCACCTGCCTGGGTGTTGAATAGCGCAGAAGTGGAACTAACGAAGGAAATATTCAGGTCGGCGATCGCCAAGCCTTCAAATTCGCCCAATGCTCCAGCTGCGTTTGGGAGACCATTATTGACGAGTACCAATTTGGCGTTTCCTACTCCGCCAAAGTTTAGTACCTGATAGACATCTTCAGTCCGGTCGGCGATGGCATAGAGCTTACCGTTTGGAGCAAAGTCTAGAACGCTATCCTGGTCAAACGTAAAGCCAGCAGGAGTTGTAATTGCTTGTGTAGCAAGAATCTTGCCAGTACCCAAGTCAATTTTATAAAGTTCGGCATTATCTCCGTCACCATTGTCAAAGTCGGATGCGTAACCAAATGTAGATGTTGCGCTTTGGATAGCCAGTCCGTCAGCAAATTCATTTACTGTGCCTCCAACTTTCGTCACCGTAGTCCCGACGATTTTGTAAAGCTGGTATTGCTTATCTCCGATACCTTGGATATCGTAGAGAGTACTTCCTTTATAGTCAGCACCAGCATCGTCGCCAATACGCCCGCCTGATAGCTTTACCTTGAGTTCTGGTCCAGGGGCAACGTTATCATACCGAAAATTAAATTTGCTCGATTCGGTGATCCCGTTGACTTTATTATTTAAGGTTCCCAGCCCTTCGATGTCTGCATTTCCAGCCGGATCTGCGGGAGTAATGTTGTTGATAATTTTTACTTGCTTGTTAGGAACCGGAGACAGGTTAGCGGCGTAAACGCTGTAGCCGCCGGCTGTATTATCTTCGATGGAAACTCCAACTAAAACCATGTTGCTACTTTTCTCCTTATGAGTTACAATTGGTGGCTAATGGTTTATTAATTGGCTAGCTAAAAACTTAGGAACTGCTACTGTAAGCGCCAAACAAACAGTAGCCACTTCCTATTGACCCAAACATCTAGCTCGACTAGATAGATTAGGTTAAATCAAGTTTTCTACTAGCAACTTTTCTGAGATCTAAATGCTTTTCTGTGCAGATTAAAATCTCAGGTATTTTTTTGTGACCGTTTTTACAGTCCGTTCCAATCGTATTGCCCTTTTGTTAAGACTGGCTTAAGTGAATTTAAAATTTGAGTAATGCGATTAAAAGACACGGGACTTGGCTGAGGGCTACTCGGTTCATGAAGTCTCATGACTTTTTGGAGTATTAGTGTCATATCATGTCCTGTTGAAGAGTCATGTTATCGGTATCCAGACTGACCAGCCCTCACAAGATATCGAAAGAGGTATTCTGCCACTTCAACATAATTTTGAGCCGTTTCAGGAGAATTTGCCCATACCGTGACTCCATGATGGCGAATGAGAAGGGCAGGAATTTGAGGGGGAGAAACTTGAAAGCGATCGCGTATGGCTTGAGCAATGCGGGGAACTTCGAGATAATTTTCAAAGACTGACATGAGGACTTGAGGGTTTTCTTCCCACACGCCCAAACCTTTGACCATTTCCAACGGAGGTAAAGGCAAGTTATCTCCTTCTACCCAACTAGAAACTAAATTGGCCTCGACGGAGTGAACGTGATAACAGGCGTTGGCTTCTGGAAATAGGGAGTAAATCGCTTGGTGAATGCTGGTTTCCGCAGAAGGGCGGTTATTGGGAGCGCATGAATCGAGGACTTCCCCGTCTAGCGTCACGCGCACGAAGTCATTTTCTTGCAAGAGTCCTTTACTTTTCCCGCTAGCGGTGATCCAGAAGCTGCCATCAGGGGTTTTAGCGGAGAGATTGCCAGCCGTCCCTACCATCCAGCCGAGTTGGTAGAATTGGCTAGCAGAAGCAATTAGGTTAGGGCGGGGATCGAAGTTCATCAGTGATTAGTCCTGTAGTGCGAGCGAGGCGATCGCTAATTATTAGTCATTTTAAAATTTTGAATTTTGAATTGCCGATCGCTCCCATTTCTCAGCGAGGCGATCGCGAATTTCAAAAAAGTCGTTCCAGGGGATGTAGGGTTTATTCTCTGATTCGAGATAATCGATCAAGCGATCGCGGGCAAAAACGAGATCTGCCTTGAGTGCCATGTTAATATCGGTCAGAGAATCCCCAATCGCGATCGTTTCCTGGGCGGGATATTTTGCCATCACTTGAACTTTGGCAACTAATTCCGTATCTCCTTCGTAATCTGAGTAAACTTTGAGATATTCTTGACGGGTGTCAATCTCTACCGCAGAGATGGCGGTAACTCTCTCTAGGACTCCGTGACGACTCAACACTTCTTTGACCATTCCCCAGATCCCCCCAGAAATAATGATAAAAGGGACGTTTTGAGGATCGAGAAAGTCTAGCAACGCTTCTAAACCCGGACGGATTGGTTTATCTGCGGCGTAGGCGAGGATTTCGGAGTAGCGGGAGGAGGGAATGGATTCTAGCAGTTGGCGAACGCCTTCTCGTAACGTTAAGGTGCGATCGTACATTTGGGGCATCAATTTGGCCGACAAGTCTGGGGCAAATTCTTTGAGCATTCCTGCAAAAGTTTCGATCGCGGTGATAGTGCCATCAAAGTCACAGAAAACGACTCGTTTATAGATTGGAGGTTGGGACATAAAAGCTACAAAAGTGCCGAACTATTTTATCAGTGCTGGCGCTCGAACAGAAACCACTTTCTATAGATTAGTCAGAATGATCGGTGACAGAATAGAGAACGATCGCCCGCTCTTGAGAGACAATGGAATTTCTCGCTAAACTATAGAGCAGTTCACAACAGCGATCGCGTGGAACTTAAACAAGTCATTATTGTCCATAAAGCCGGAGATCCTCAAGGCAAAGCTTGGGCTGAAAAATGTGCTAGACAATTAGAAGCCCGAAATTGCAAAGTTTTAATGGGCCCTAGCGGATTTAAAGATAATCCCTATCCCGTTTTTCTGGCCTCTGCTACCTGTAAAATCGATTTGGCAGTCGTCCTGGGGGGAGACGGAACCGTTTTAGCAGCAGCGCGACATCTTGCCTGCGAGAGAATTCCGATTTTGGCAGTCAATGTGGGAGGACATTTAGGATTCCTGACAGAACCTTTTGAAGAATTCCAAGACAGTGAACGAGTTTGGGAACGCTTAGAATCTGACCTGTATGCACTACAGCAACGGATGATGTTGGAAGCACGTTTGTTTGAAGGAAGTCGCGTCGATCCTGAACCGGCAAGCGATCGCTTCTTTTGCCTCAATGAAATGTGCGTCAAACCTGCCAGCATTGACCGAATGCCTACCTCAATTTTAGAGATGGAAGTGGATGGAGAAATTGTCGATCAATATCAAGGTGATGGGTTACTAGTGGCAACGCCTACGGGTTCTACTTGTTATACTGCCTCTGCTAACGGGCCGATTATCCATCCAGGAATGGAAGCGATCGCGGTAACTCCCCTTTGTCCTCTCAGTCTTTCCAGTCGTCCTATCGTTATTCCGGCAGGTTCTGTGGTTAGTATTTGGCCGTTGGGAGATTACGAACTCAATACTAAACTCTGGACTGATGGGTCGTTGGCAACTTCCATTTGGCCCGGACAGTGGGTCAATGTTCGCATGGCGGATTGTTTTGCCAAATTTATTATCTTGCGCGAAAGTTATTCTTTTTACCAAACTCTACGGGAAAAATTACAATGGGCAGGGGCCAGAATTCGCTACAGCAACAACCATCGCAATTAAAATTAAAGTTTCGGTTTATAGGTCGATTTTACCTGCAATTCTTTCAATTGTTTTTCCTCAACTGGTGCTGGTGCATCGGTTAGCAAACAACTTGCTTGTTGGGTCTTCGGAAAGGCAATAACATCTCGAATTGATTCTTCGCCAGCTAACAGCATGACTAAGCGATCTAACCCATAGGCAATCCCGCCGTGAGGGGGTGTTCCATATTCAAATGCTTCGAGTAAAAAGCCAAATTTTTTGTAAGCTTCTTCTCTCGATAAACCAATAATTGCGAACACTTTTTCTTGAATTTCTCGCTGGTAAATTCGCAAACTGCCACCGCCAACTTCGACTCCATTAAAAACTAAGTCATAAGCTTGCGCTCTCGCATTTTTTAGATTATTTAAATCTTCTGGATTAGGTGCTGTAAAAGGATGATGTAGTGCTTCTAAGCGTTTTTCTTCGGCATTCCATTCAAACATCGGGAAGTCAGTCACCCAAAGTAAATTAATCTTATTTGGGTCAATTAATCCTAATTCTTCTCCAACCACTAAACGCAAACGCGATAGAGATTTATTAACTGTATCCGTGTCTCCCGCACCAAAAAGCAATAAATGACCCGGTTTAGCACCCGTTTTTTCAATTAATTGCTGTTTTTGTTCGTCAGTGAGATTATCTTTAATTGCACCAATGGTATCGAATTCATAGCCTTCTCGAACGCGGATATAAGCAATCCCTTTTGCTCCCGCCTTGCTAGCTTCTTCAAATAAATCTCCTTTGGATTTAATTCGTACATTGGAAATCTTTTCATTCCCGTTAGGAATCGGTAAAACTTTGACAATTCCGCCGCTTTCTATTGCGCTAGAAAAGACTTTAAACCCAGTATTTTTAACAATTTCCGAAACATCAACTAACTCTAAATTAAAACGAGTATCGGGGCGATCGTTTCCATAGCGTGCCATTGATTCAGCATAGGTAATTCTCGGAAATGGACGAGGAATATCAATATTTTTAACGGTTTTAAAAATGTGAGAACCTAATGCTTCATTGAGGTCTAATATTTCATCTCTAGACATGAAGCTCATTTCCATATCTAATTGTGTAAATTCCGGTTGTCTGTCAGCACGTAGATCTTCATCGCGAAAACAACGAGCAATTTGATAGTAGCGATCGCACCCAGATACCATTAATATTTGTTTAAATAATTGTGGCGATTGGGGTAAGGCATACCATTCTCCAGGATTGGCACGGGAGGGAACGAGATAATCTCTGGCACCTTCGGGAGTTGAACGAGTCAGGATAGGCGTTTCAACCTCAAGGAAATTCTGTTCGTCTTCGAGAAAGCGACGGATTGCTTTGACGACTTGATGACGCAATTGCAGATTTTTATTCATGCGATCGCGCCTTAGATCCAAATACCGATACTTCAGTCGCACTTCTTCGCGCACCGGATCGGATTCTGCACTAGAAACCACGAAGGGAAGTTGTTTAGAAACTCCGTTGAGAACTTCTATCTTGTCGGCGTAAATTTCTACCTCACCTGTAGGAATTTTGGCATTGAGGGATTCTGGGGGACGCTGACTGACTCGACCAATAATTTTAACGACATATTCATTCCGCAACGATTCTGCATCTTTGTAGGAGTCGGGAGTGCGTTGAGGATCGCTGACAATCTGAACGATCCCATTGCGATCGCGCAGATCGATAAAAATCACGCCACCGTGATCCCGACGGCGATCCACCCAACCAAAAAGAGTAACGGTTTTCCCTAAATCGCTTGCTCTAAGTTCTCCACAATAATGAGTTCGCATAGTCGTTGCTTGAGAATAGCTGCTGTAATATAGAGGCTTTTAGATTAACAAAATTTGGACGCATTGCCCATTATCTAGCATTTTTGCTACTCGTGTCAGAGCGTTACCTTTTCGGGAATAATATAGGCGATCGCTCCTGAATTGTTTGATATTTTTGCCAATTTAGCTACTGAGAAGAGTCTGAGATTGTTCTAGTCTGACAGCGGCCGTTTTCATCGCCTCAATTTCTGAAAGTGTCCAAAGCTTAGAGGATTGGCAATGATGGGCAATTAATAAACCCCACAAACCTTGAGAACCCAACAGGGGAACGACTAAATTTGCCCTAACTTCTAAATCTCGCAAAAAATCTCGGTGACAAACGGCAATCGCTTCAGTTTCAAGATCGTTAATGGCGCGAACTCTTCCTGCTTCATACCAAGCGGCATATTCTTCGTTAAAGCACTCATCGGGCCCCATCGACCCCATGATAGAAAATTTCGGTTCGCTGAGAGCTTCAAAAATCACTTGCCCTTTCCAACGACGGTAAAAATAGTACAAAACAACCCGATCAACTTGTAGCGTGTTTCTCAACTCTTTAACCGTTTGTTGAACGAGGATGTCTCTATCTAAGCACTGGATTAATCGTTGAATAAACTGTTGACGAAAAGGATAGCTAGATAGCCGACGAATAATGAAGGAGATTTTCTCGTCTTCCGTTATATGCCAGTTAGGAACGTGAGTTTTGTAAATTTTTTCAGGATAGTGTCTAAAGTAGGCTCTAACAGCTTCTCTAGCTTCTTCTTGAAACAAAGTATAGGTAACTTCTACCCAATTTGTTGAAAGGTGTTCTTCTTGTGGTTTCACTCTCAGGATCAATCTAGTCATTACTTTCGATATTATCATCAGGCTGCTTGGCGTAAGCGATAAAATATAAGGTGAGCAGTAAGCTCACCTCTGGGTTTTGTCAAGTAGGAAATAGGTCTTAGAGTCGGATCGGGTTGAGCGTACCGAAGGAGTTGAGAGCAATGAACAGAACAATAGGTGCGATTATCTGTGCGGGATTGACGTGGCTCGGATTACAGACAGATCTAAACGCGCAAAACATAACCATTAGTATAGGCGGGGCGAATCGAGGCGCTTATGTTAATCGCGGTTTCCCCATTCGTCAGGGGAACTCTTTCCACAACGGAGTTGTCTTTAAGCCAGGGAATCGTCTCTACGGGGGAGTTGTCTATCACGGGAATTCTCTACGGCCTTCTGACAGGCCAGGTGTTGTTATTTATTCGAGTGGGAATGAATGCTGCGATTGCGATCGCTCATCCTACCAATCCCGGTATTATCGACGCGACTATCCCTACGGATCTGATCGAGGACGCGATGTTTACTTCTATCGCGAAAGCAATTCGCCGCATCGAGTTTACTATTACCGCAGTCGTTATTTGCGCTCTTACTAACTATTTGTTGCGATCTAAAGACTTTCCCATCTTGTAGGTAGGTAATGCCTACCTTTTCTGTAGACAAAAACGATGATTAAGACTCGTATTGGTTTAACGATCCTGTTGGGTGTTTTTTTGTTAGGTTGTACGACTCCCAACTCAGCTATGGCTTCGTGCGATCGCACTCCGATTTCTGAGCAAGTGTCTTCGGAAAATCGCGGTCAAACATTGCCAATTGGAGCGAAAGCGAAGATGGGAGAGGAGACAATCGAATTGGAAGTGGCTAAAACCCCCCAACAGCAAGAAATGGGACTAATGTATCGTTCGTCTTTGCCCAAAAATCGGGGAATGTTGTTCCTGTTTGAGTCGCCGCGATACGCTCGTTTTTGGATGAAAAATACGATTATTCCTCTGGATATAGTTTTTCTCAAGGATGGGGAGATTAAAGCAATTTTTGCCAATGTTCCTCCCTGCACTCGCGAACCTTGTCAAACCTACGGGCCTGCTATTGAGATCGATCGCGTTATCGAACTAGCAGGGGGACGCGCCCAAGAATTAGATCTCAAAGTAGGCGATCGCGTTACGATTGAGTTTTTCAGCGATCCCTAGCCTCAAGTTCTTCTGGATTGGCTGAGAAGGCTCAAGAAGTTTTATTTCATCCGCACAGGGCCGAGAAGGAAACTAATCAAAGCAAAAGTGCGAACAATCCTATCTAGCTTGTGATATAAATCATAAGCGAACAAAATGTCTTCTGGCATTCTTATACATAGGATTGATTTCAAAGAAACGGTAGACAGTCCAAAGACTGGCTAAAACAAATTATTTTCCGAAATCATCTCATTACAAAATGGAGTCTAATACAAAGGATGTGAAAAAAACTATGTCAAACTTTACTCATTCCCATTTAATCCGCTTTTTACAAGAAGAACTGGCACTTCCTGCCAATTCGCTAGCGATCGCACAACGATCGGTCGAACAAGATCGAGGCCCGCTACCGATGATTCTCTGGCAGTACGGTTTAATTACTTTAGAAGAATTAGATCGGATTTATGATTGGTTGGAGGAGGTGTAAGATCGGCGATCGTCAGCAAGGAGCAAATTGTTAATGTTTAAACAAGATGGTTTTAGGGACAGTTTTCCCACTAGATATCGCGATCTACGACAGCGATCGCCAATAACCTCAAAAATAATTTCCAGGCGGGTTTTAAATGACCCGCTCTTTTTTTGCCTAATAATATCAATTTTGGTTAAATAGACCTCTTGCGGAATTCGGAGATACTGGTTGAGAAAGGGAACACTTAACAGGGAACAGGGAAGAGAATTGAGGAAAAATTTAATTATGCAAGAGGTTAAATATCCTATCCGTTCGAGCTTTCTTGAGTTGTATCTGCTTCTGAACTGCTGAAATTAATACCCCGATACTTTAGTTTATGCTTGGGAGATGGGACAGAAGTTGGTTGGAGAGAACGAACCTTACAATTAGCTCCTCGATACTTTCCCTCTTTCTCGACTTCAGTAAAGCTTTCTGTAGGCACCGCAGGTTCGTAACTAGCACCGCGATATTTTCGAGTTAATTTCCCCTCTACTTCCTCAGTGACAGAAGCAGTCGGTTGGTTAGTCATAGCGCGATCGCTCTGAGGTTCTTTTTCTTTTGCCGCAGACTGCATCCCCGACTCAAGTTTTAACCAGAATTGTCTGACAGCAATGAAAACAACGATCAGAATTAAAAGCTGAACTTGCCAAGGTGCCAAAATGAGACTCAAAAAGAGACTGATTACAGTTGCTGCACTGGTTAGATAAGCCATTTCATCGTCAGACTTTTGAGCAATGTAGCCAGATATCAATCCAGTTGCTAGGGGAATCAAGAAAAACCAGCGCATAATGGCACCTCTAAGCTAGAAGCAGAAATGTTTTTTTGAGCATCAAGTCTGCGCGATCGCCATCATCTCTCTTGAGAAAGATATTTACTTTATACAACAAGCGAGTCCTGTGGTGTGCTTTTTGACGCTCTCTATTTTTTTCCTAGATTTTCTCGATCACTTCCTGTCCTACTAAGTCAGCAAATTTGCGGATAAACACCATAAAAAAAATAACCAAATCCTAACCGGAACGAATCTTCGCGATCGCCAGCCATATGTCCACCTACTTTAGTACTGATTGCTTAAGCAAAAGAAAACGGAGCCTAATTAGACCCCGTAAAATATCAGAATTAGTGACTCTATCAAGGTTAGGCTAGGAGCTTGCCCTACTCAATCCCTTCAATTCGATCTTCAACCTCTTGATATAACTCCCGCAGGCGATCTAGATTTTCCTCACTGGTTTCCCAATAACCACGACCGTTGACTTCGAGTAAAGTACCAACAATCTTGCGGAAAGAATTGGGATTGAGATTCATCAATCGCCGACACATTTCCTCATCTTGAATGAAGGTTGTATTGACATCTTCGTAGACCCAATTATCCACCGCATCGGCAGTTGCCGACCAACCCATCGTATTGACGAGACGTTTCGACAGTTCCCTTACGCCTTCGTAACCATGACTTAGCATTCCCTCATACCACTTGGGATTGAGTAGCTTCGTCCGCGTATCTAGGCGCACAGTTTCTGAGAGTGTCCGTACTTGTGCGTTAGCGGTTGTAGTATCGGCAATATAGGCCGCAGGTTTCTTGCCATCCCCGCGCAAGTTAGCGACAACTTTGGTGGGATCTGAATCGAAATAGTGAGAAACGTCTGTCAGACTGATTTCAGAAGAATCGAGGTTTTGGAAGGTCACTTCAGCCGTTTTGAGTGCCGCTTCAAATACCTTCCGATTTTCGTCCATGATTCCTGGATTATCGGAGTTGAAAGCAAAGGATTTACGTTTGAGATACATCTCCTGTAGTTCTTTTTCTTCTTCCCAACTGCTATTTTCTACTGCTAGGTTTACGTTGGAAGAATAGGAACCGGAAGCATTGGAGAAGATCCGAGTTGCTGCTTGACGCAAATTAACCCCCAATTCCTTGGCCTGTTCTAAGGCGTGTTTGCGAACATAGTTCATTTCTAGGGGTTCGTCTGTTTCTGCTGCCAGTTTCACCGCTTGGTCAAGTAAATTCATTTGATTAATGAATAAGTCGCGGAAAACCCCAGAACAGTTGACCACTACGTCAATCCGAGGACGACCTAATTCTTCAAGAGGAATTAACTCTAATTTATTAACTCTTCCGAGTGCATCGGCAACGGGTTTGACACCCACCATCCACATAATTTGTGCAAGAGATTCCCCGTAGGTTTTAATATTATCGGTTCCCCAAAGGACGCAAGCGATAGTTTCGGGATATTTTCCGCCATTATCTGCTTTTTGACGCGCTAAAAGACGCTCTACGACTATTTTTGCTGATTTTACCGCCGCCATCGTGGGGATGGATTGGGGATCTAAGGCATGAATATTTTTTCCTGTGGGGAGAACGTCGGGGTTGCGGATGGGATCGCCCCCAGGGCCGGGAAGGACGTATTCGCCTTCTAATGCCTTCAGGAGTGCCCCTAATTCATTGTCAGCGCAAACCTGTTCTAAACAGAATTCGAGATATTCAAACAAAGGTTTCAAGGCATCTTGGTCAACTTTGGGATAACCCAATTGATGTAATGCGTCTACCCAAGGGGCTTTTTTGCCGATATTAAAGAAGTTGAGTTTGGAAATCATGGACACTCGTCCATCTGCATCGACTTGTGCCTTGACTAATGCAGATACGGCAGCGCGAGTTGCTTGGGTGATGTTTTGCAGTAACTCAACGTCTTCGAGGATGCCTTTATCGCTGTTTTTGTAAATCTCGTCGATATTTCGTCCGACGCTATTGGCGATAATGCGAGGTAGACTTTGTAAAGACGTTAAATTTAACGTCTCTACACCTTCTTCGCGATCGAGACTGGCAATATTAACCAAGGTTGCGATCGCTTCGGAGGCGCTTGGGGGTTTGCCAATTACATGAAGTCCGCAGGGTAACAGGCGCGATTCGATTTCCATCAGCTTGCGATAGACTAACCCAACAACGTTATCCCGTTCCTCTGATGTCATCTCTTGGGCGTTAGTATCTGGCAAAGCAATATCTTTATCGAGATTGCACAACCGCGCTTTATCCAAAATGGTATCGACAATCTGTACGCCTCGTCCGGTATCCTTGAGAGTTTGATAAGAACCAATTAACTCGCCCAGTTCTTTCAATCCTTTATACAACCCTGCATTCTCCGCCGGAGGAGTCAGATAGGAGATAGTTTCTGCATAACTCCGACGCTTAGCAATGGTCGCCTCAGAGGGGTTATTTGCCGCGTAGTAATAAAGGTTGGGAATCATCCCGATGAGATTATCGGGGTAACAATCTCCAGACATACCCATCTGTTTTCCTGGCATGAATTCTAGCGATCCGTGCGTTCCGAAGTGCAGGACGGCATCTGCTTTCCAGACTTGGTTGAGATAGGTGTAGTAAGCGGCAAATCCGTGATGGGGACTCGCAGAACGAGAGAATAACAAGCGCATGGGATCGCCTTCATATCCGAAGGTGGGTTGCACCCCGATGAAGACGTTACCGAATTGCTTGCCATAGATCAGTAAATTCTGTCCGTCGCTGTTGAGATGTCCTGGTGGCGGGCCCCAATTTTCTTCTAGGCGAACAGAATAGGGGGTCAGTCGTTCGTATTGTTCCACCGACATCCGATAGGCAATATTTAATTCGGGACTTTGATACT
Source organism: uncultured Pleurocapsa sp. (assembly GCA_964441015.1). Taxonomy (GTDB): domain Bacteria; phylum Cyanobacteriota; class Cyanobacteriia; order Cyanobacteriales; family Microcystaceae; genus Hydrococcus. The sequence goes on along the minus strand of CAYTUO010000001.1, from coordinate 19,752 downwards.
GTGCTTGTGCGTCGTGGATGACTGCTTCCATCAATTCTTTGGGCGACTCTGGCAAGTCTTGAACATCGTATCCATTGCCTTTTAATGCCCTCATTACCTCGTAGATCGACCCAAAGACATCTAAATAAGCGGCAGTCCCTACATTGCCTTTATCGGGTGGGAAGCTAAAGACGGTGATGGCAACTTTCTTATCTAGTTTGGGTTTTTTGCGAAGATTTGCCCATTTCATTGCCCGTTGCGCGATCGCTTCGATCCGATCTTGCAGTGCGATCGCTCGTCCCGTATTTCCATCGCGTCCAGAAAGGATAATCGGTTCAATGGCCCCATCTAATTCGGGAATGGCAATCTGCAAGGCAACTTGAATCGGATGCAGTCCCAGATCGCTTTCTTCCCATTCTTGCGTGGTTTGGAAGACCAAGGGCAAAGCACACATATAGGGACGGTTCAGGCGTTTGAGAGATTCGATCGCCTTGGGATGGTCTTGTCTGGCGGGCCCTCCTACTAAGGCAAATCCGGTCAAAGAGACGGCGGCATCTACGATAGGCATTGCTTCGACTCCTTTAACGCCTTTGTCGTAGAAATAAGCGTCAACGGGTTTCGAGAAATCCAATCCGCCTGCAAATACCGGAATCACTCTAGCCCCCATCGCTTCTAATTCTTGTATCATTGCCACGTAATGGGCATCATCTCCGGTAACGAGGTGAGTTCGTTGCAAAATTAGACCGATGCAAAGGGCTAAAGGATCTTTGAGATCGTCTGGGATATCCGTGCGACTGTTGTACCAACTCAGGTATTCTTTGACATCCTCAAACATCTTCATTGATAGGGGATGCCAAATGCCCAGATCTGGATAGACAACGGGTTCTTGATAATCAATCGTCTTATCCTTGTTGAGATCTTTATAAACATACTTACCTGCCAACATTAGCAGGAAATTTTCCAGATTTTCTGACGAACCGCCCAACCAATATTGGAAACTGAGCATGAAATTGCGGGCATCCTGCGCTTTATCGATGGGAAGATATTTGAGGACTTGGGGAAGGGTACGCAGGAGTTTGAGCATGGCATCTTGGAACGATGCACCTGAATTTTCCTTGCGCTTACGCATGAATTGCGCGATCGCACTCTTCGATTGACCGAGTTGTGCCATCGAGAAGCTTCCCATTTTGTTGAGGCGCATTACCTGTGGCATTGAGGGAAAGACTACAATTGCGTCCAACTTGTCTCGGTGAGGCTGTACTGCCGCCACAACCTTATCTGCTAAGTCTTCGATAAAAATTAGCGAGGCGATGAAAATGTTAGCTTCTGCAACATCCTGTTGAAAATCTGCATAATTTTCAGGATCGCGAAGCTCTTCAATTAAATAACCGCTAATTTCAATCGCTAGCTTGGGATTTTTTTGATTGATCTCCCTGACAGCAGCAGATAAGGAACTTTGATACTGAGGCTCTAGCACGACATAGACCACCTTAAGCAAGGAACGCCCGTTTAAGTTTTCTGGAACGATATGGCGAATGGTGGACTTGACGTGAGTGAACATAAATGGTGATTCTCCTTCTGATTCGGTCTGCGTAGATAGGGCAAAGGCAAAGGATCGACGCTTTCTGTTTACGAAGTCACCGCAGTGTTTGCCTATTTACCCCTACTTCGGGGTGGCGATCGATGACCTGCAATAAATTGCTCATCTGTGTTTGTATCAGAAAAAGACCGCCCAATGAGCGTTTACTCTTCTATTTGACACAATTTGATAAAAATCTAGAAATATTTTGTTACATTTGGTAAGATAATTTGTGAGTATTTACTTTAATAATGTAAATAAAAATTAACAATAAAAGTTAAAAAATTCTTCTACAGCATGATTAAAAGTTTCTGGTTCGACTAAAAATGCCCAATGATTGCCTGGCACTTCTCGAATTTGGAGATTTTTCAAATAAGTTTTATAAGGTTTGAGTTGCCATTCAGTGCGATTGAGTCCTTTTTGGGGTTTAATCAACAGAGTTGGAATATTGATCACTTGCGTTAATCCTGACACTTGCATAACTTCTGAGAAAATGCGATCACGAGCTTGCACGATGAATTTACTGCTCCACGTTCCATCCTTTTTTTGTTCGATGCTGGCTTGAAAAGCTTTCTGTTGCAAAGGAGTCCAGCCGCGATACTGTTTTAATTGACGCGCCACTTTCTCCGCTTCTTCATAACTCGAAAAAGACCTCATGATTTTGAGAAAAGGCAAAACGCGATACAAAATTGGAAACGTTATTTGAAACCAACTGGGAATTTTGCCAATAAAAAAGGGATCGACAAGAGTTAAACTCCGAAATCTTTCGGGATGCTGCGTTGCCCAAATCGTCAATAATTTAGCACTCCAGGAGTGAGCCAAAACATGAGCCGAAGACCATCCTAAATGCAGCATCAAAGCTTCTAAATCGGCAATAAAATCGGAAAAAGAATAACCTTTTTCTGGCTTACTGCTATCTCCATGACCGCGTAAATCGGGAGCAACAATATGATAATTATCCGCTAAATAATCTCCTAAACTTGACCAAACCAAGGCACAATCAGCTAAACCGTGCAGGAGAAGTAAAGGCTCTCGCCCGCGATTCCACTCTAAATAAGACAACTGAATTCCAGATAGGTTTAAGGTAAGCTGTTCCACATTTAAGTTGCCTTGCCAAAAAACAATTCCTTTATCCTAAATTCCTGAACTCTTGTAGAGACGTTGCAGTGCAACGTCTCTACGGCTAATCTTTATCGTTTCAACTGACTCATAGCACGCCGACGCGCATCAATAGCTGCTTGATAGTTTGGCTTAACAAAGATGGCTCTTTCATAAGACTCAATAGCTTCTTCGTACTGTTGTAATCCTTCTTCTGCTATTCCCTTTCCATACCAAGCTTCATAGGATTTATCGTCAATTTTTAGTGCAGATTTATAGGAGTCTATAGCTTCTTTATACTGTTTTAGGGAATTTTGTACGTTACCTAATCCAATCCAGGCAGGTAAATAGTCAGGTTTGACTTTAATCGCTTCTTTATACGAATCAACTGCTTTAGTATATTCCTTGCCTTGATAATATAATTTTCCTAAATCGTTCCAAGTCACAAAACTTTTTTGGGGATCGACTTGAACCGCTTGATTAAAGTTGGCGATCGCGTCATCTTTTTTCCCTAATTTTAGGTAAGCTTGACCGCGATTGTGCCAAGCTTCAAAAGACCTTGGATCGATGCTAATTGCCTCAGCATACGCTTGAATCGCTTCTTGATATTTTTCTAAGCCATCGAGAGCCGAACCCTTACAAATCCAGCCATATACACTTTGCTGATTGAGTTTTATCGCTTCATCACAAGCTTGTAACATTTCGTTATAGCGTTTTAAAGCGCTCAAAGCAAATGCTTTTTGTATCCAAGCCTTTTCAAAGTTGAGCAAAGATTTAGCAAATAAAGGGGCTTTTTGCAAGCCTTCTTCATAATAATTAAGAGCCGTCACATAATCTTCAGAACGTAACTTAATATCAGCTTGTCTAAAAAGAAAACCAATCTCGCTGAGTTTAAGAAAATATATCAAAAAAAGCAAAAATGCGCCTACACCACCTGGAACAATAATCAAATACTTAATCCAAGATTTCTTTGGCGAGCGTTCCAGTCGAATCTCTTCAAAGGGTTGGCTTCTTTTGGCAATTTTCAGGACATCTCTTAAATTATCAGCCGCCACATGATAGCGAGCGCCTAAATCCAAACAAATCATTTTATTGAGGATTCTTGTCAGCTTGGGATCGACTTGTATCCCTTCTTGCCAGATGATTTCACCGGTTTGCGGATTGGTCTGAAACTGATCTGGAGATATGCCCGTTAAGGCTTGAACGGCTGTCATCCCCAACGCATAGATATCGCTCCCAAAAGCCGGTCTACCTGCCATTTGTTCGGGAGCCATATAGCCTTCGGTTCCGATGGGTTGGGTGGAAATGCTAAAGCCACTTTGCTCCGACTGGGCACTGACGATTTCTTTAACCACTCCGAAATCAATGAGTATGATTCTGTCATCAGAACGCCGCCGAATCAGATTAGACGGCTTAATATCGCGGTGAATGACTCGGTTGTTATGGATAAAGTCCAATATTTCGAGAACGTCTCTCAGGAGAGCAATAACTTTTTCTTCACTCCAACGCCTGCCAGGTTTGATTTCGTGAGAGAGATCCTCCCCATCAATAAAAGCCTGAACGAGATAAAATTCGCCATTCTCCTCAAAATGATCCAACAGCTTTGGGATTTGAGGATGGTCGCCCAATCTTTCTAGTACTGCTAATTCGGTCGAGAAACGACGTTCAGCTTCTTGGAGAATGATGGCATCGGTAGTCGCTTGAGACTTAAGTTGTTTAATAACACAGGGAGATTCGTATTTTCTCCACAAATTTTCTGCTAAGTAAGTATAACTCCAGCGTCCTCCGCCTAAAAACCGAATAATCTTGTAGCGTCCTCCAACCGTTTGGCCAATTTTGAGTAAAGGTTCTAAGTCGCGCAGCACCTCAGCCGCAGAATGATAGCGTTCTGAGTATTTGGGACGTATCATTTTGTTGAGAATGACAGCGAGTTTCGGACTGACAGAGACAAATTTTTGCCAAGTTGACAGTTCGCCCGTTTCAGTATCTTCTAATTCGATAGGGGACTGACCTGTGAGAGAAAAGATAGCGGTTCTTCCCAAGGCATAGATATCGCTGCTAAAAAACGGCCGGCCATTCTGCTGTTCGGGTGCCATGTAACCGGGTGTACCGATTACGCTAGTCATTAATGTCTGAGTTTCGGCGTTAAAAGACAGGGTACCAATTTCTTTGACAGCACCGAAGTCGATCAGCACTATTTTGCCATCGGCCCGCCGCCTAATTAAATTAGAGGGTTTGATGTCGCGGTGAATAACCCCTTGCTGGTGAACGAAATCTAAAACTTGTAGAACATCTCTAAGCAGTTCAATCGTTTGAGCTTCATTAAACGGTTTGCGGTTGACCTCTTTTCTCAGTTCTTCCCCGTCAATAAATTCCTGTACTAAGTAAAATTCATCATTTTCTTCTAAGTGGGCAATCATCTGAGGAATTTGATCGTGGTTGCCAAGACGATGCAAAACCATCGCTTCTGTCACAAAGCGGTCTTTGGCATTTTGCCACAAGGCACGACTGTTAAACCTGGGTTGAAGTTGTTTAACAACGCACCGAGGTTTATTTGGCAGTTCCATATCTTTTGCTAGATAGGTCGTACCAAAGCCTCCGCTTCCTAATTCGTGTAGGATTTGGTAACGTCCACCTACGATGTCTCCGGGATTAGGCATTGTTTATCCTGGATTGAGCCTATTAAATTTTAGCCGAAGTTTCCCTTAACCTTGAGGACAACTGTAGGCATTCTATATAATAGCCATTGTCTCAAAGGATTTTGATGAACTATCCTGCTAGCGATTGGCAGCAAGTCTGTACAGCTTTCCAGCGAATTTGGGGTTATGAGGATTTTCGTGCGCCTCAAGGAGAGATTATTCGCACGCTGTTATCCTCAAGAGATGCCCTGATTATCATGCCAACGGGTGGAGGAAAGTCTATTTGTTTTCAATTGCCAGCTTTATTACAAACTGGGTTGACGCTGGTAGTTTCCCCACTGGTCGCTTTGATGGAAAATCAGGTACAAGAATTGCGCCAACGTCGCCTTGCGGCAGCTTTGTTGCACAATGAGTTGTCTCGGACTCAACGAAGGCAAACCTTAAAAGAACTGGAAACAGAGAAGCTTCGATTACTTTATCTTTCTCCAGAAACGTTATTGAGTCCTCCGGTTTGGGACAGACTATCTCACCCCCAACTTAAGCTGAATGGTTTGATCTTAGATGAAGCCCATTGCCTCGTTCAATGGGGAGAAACGTTTCGGCCTGCCTATCGTCGTTTGGGAATGGTTCGACCTGCTTTACTCCAGTCTAAACCGCCCAATACGAAAATAGCGATCGCGGCTTTTACAGCAACTGCTGATGCCAATTCTCAAAATATTATTACTAAAACTCTGCAACTCCAGCAACCAGACTGTTTTCGCCTCAGTCCCTACCGAAATAATCTCAATTTGCAAGTCAAGATTGTCTGGAGTCCAAAATGTCGCCGCCATCAACTGTTAAAGTTTATTCAGGGGAAAGAGAAGCAGTCGGGATTAATTTATGTCCGTACTCGTCGAGATAGCGAAGAATTGGCGCAATGGCTGCACTCGCTAAATTATCGAACTGCCGCCTATCATGCGGGATTGAGTCCTCAAGAACGACGATATATTGAAACGAGTTGGCTAGAAGGAAATATTCAATTCGTGGCTTGTACTAGCGCTTTCGGCATGGGGATCAATAAGTCAGATGTTCGCTGGGTCATTCATTTTCAAGCGCCTTTTCTTCTTTCAGAATACCTTCAGGAAGTTGGTCGAGGAGGACGGGATGGAAGGCCAATGGATGCGCTGACTTTGATAAGCGAACCGACAGGATGGTTAGATCCTCACGATAAACAACGCGATCGCTTTTTTCTCCATCGCCTGCAAAAACAAGATCAGCAAGCACAACAAATTGCTAAAAAAATTCCCTCTCAAGGAAAAATAGACGCGATCGCACAACAATTTTCAGGAGGAGAGATGGCGCTTTCTCTGCTGCATAGTGCAGGTCATTTAGCATGGTTAGATCCCTTTCACTATCAGCTAAATTTGCACAAATCTGGCGCTTTTTCTCCTCAGTTTAACTCTCAGCAGCAGTCACAATTGCTTATGAGACGATATTTAATGACGCGCCAATGTCGCTGGCAGTTTTTGCTAAATGCTTTTGGTTTTACTCAAGAAGCAACTGGATTTAGGTGCGGTCATTGCGATAATTGTCGTTAGTTAGTAGTTACTATGAGAAAGTGTATGAGGCTCAAGGTAGTTCTAGAACCGAGTGACGAAGGTGGTTACACCGTCTATGTCCCTTCACTGCCTGGTTGTATCAGTGAAGGAGAAAATATCGATGAAGCATTAGCAAATATCCAAGAAGCCATAGAGCTTTACCTAGAACCGCATTCTCAGGGATTAGTAGTTAGTAGTTAGTAGTCCTGGACTTGCCACTAACCACTAACCAATCACTAACGATTCTTTTTTTTATCTCGGTCTTGACGGCGGCGATCGCGCCACTCTACGGTGGTCAAATAGATTATGCCGCCGCTAACCAAAATTAAGAGCGCAAATGCCGCTATAAAAAGTAAATTGAGAACAGAAGTTGTTTCCACGTTCTAGAAACCGTTACGACCCCAAACAACCATTGCAATTGACCAAGTAAATAGCGCCAGAATGCTAACCCAACCTAGTGCCAAAATATCCATGTTTGTATCTATCTTTTAAAACAACTGTAATCAAACAACTACAGAAATTATGATACTTCTATTTGGTGAGATTTTGGAGAGGCGATTGGTGGGAGTTTCCATAGTAGAACGGATAGAATCTCTTAAGGCAGGCGTATTAGCGGCGGTATCTTTTGGGTTGGCATATATTGTTGCCACGTTAGTCAATAGTTTTATTTTAGGTGTCCGATTTGAAAGACTAGCTCATCTGCAAACTTCTATTGGGGTAGATTTATTGGTAAAGGTCGCGATCGCGCTTTTGAGCGGTTTTTTGTTTGGGGTCACTTATCGCTATATTATTCGGAGCGATCGCAATTCTCATCTCCAAGATGGTGCAGTCCTTGCTTTTGGGTTAGTACGAGGATTTGCTCCCCTAGAAGTCGCCGAAAATTTAGGTCAAAATACTTTGAATTTGAGTATTTTAGGAACTGAAAGCGTTTTTTGTTTTGCAATTGCTCGTTTTTCTCTCGATATAGCGCTTTATCGTGCTTGGATTAAACCTTTCTCCTAACTTTTTAGAATAAAATTACTATTGACTTGGCGATCGCCTATGAATCCTACATCTTCTCAACGTCCCGCACGTCGGGGTAGAATTTTCCCAGAACACACTATCCCCCCAGAAGAACTCGCTAAAGAACAAGCTGAACTAGAAAACTTCTACAAGCGTTGTCGTCCAATTTTTGAGAAAGTTAAGTCTAAACTCCTGAAAAATCACTACAACTGGTTCATCGTTATCGAACCTGAGAGTGGAGATTATTTTATTGATGTCAATCCAGAAATAGCAAGTCAAAAAGCTCATCAAAAGTATCCTCATACTACTGTAGGTGTTTTTCGTCTTAATGAAACTGGAGCCTGCGGCAGAATATGATTTCGGGTCAATTTGGCGAGATTGGCGAATTATTTTTTGAAATTGAGGTTGTTGCTGCGGATGGAGAACGTTTTCTAGTAGAAGTTTTACTGGATACAGGGTTTACTACTGGTTGGCTAGCGATGGATCGTCAAGACATTCAAAGTTTAGGATGGTCTTTAATGGAGGATAGATATGTTATGCAAACAGCTAGAGGCGAAGAATTTTTTGCTCTCTATGCAGGAAAAGTAATCCTCGACGAACAGGAATATACCATCCCAGTCATTGCAACCATAGGACTTTCGGATAATTTATTGGGTTTGCAGTGGTTGAGGACGCGGCGGTTGGTAGTAGATTTTCCCGCAAATATACTAATGCTAGGGGATAATTGATGGACGGAAAGATTCACTATCCCTTGGCGATCGCACAATGATTGAAGTCGAGCATCTAAGTAAAATCTACGGCGCAACAGCAGCTATCCAAGATGTAGATTTTTCTGTGGAAACGGGAGAAATTCTCGGTTTTCTCGGGCCAAATGGCGCAGGAAAAACCACGACCATGCGGATTTTATCGGGGTACATCCCTGCTACTACTGGGACAGCACGAATTTCCGGGTATGATGTTCATGAGCAGTCGATGGAAGTACGGCGACGCATTGGTTATTTACCGGAAAATCCGCCGTTATATCCCGATATGACAGTAGAAGGGTTTTTATCTTTTGTTGCTCGGATTAAAGGGGTTAGTGCAGGCGATCGCACTTCAAGAGTTAATTCTGCCATAGAGCGCTGTCAGTTGACCCAAAAGCGTAAAATCTTGATTCGCAAGCTGTCTAAAGGGTACAAGCAGCGAGTTGGCATTGCTCAGGCGATCGTACACGATCCTCCCGTTATTATCTTAGACGAGCCGACGGTGGGTCTTGACCCGAAACAAATTATTGAGGTTCGCCATCTAATTAAAAGTCTGGCCGGTCAACATACGATTATTCTGTCTACCCATATTCTGCCGGAAGTGAGCATGACGTGCGATCGCGTCACTATTATCAATCGTGGAAAAGTTGTCGCCACCGACACTCCAGATCGTCTCATGTCACAGCTTACCGGAAGTGCTGGATACAAACTCGAAGTTGAGGGAGAGGTTACCCAAGTACAAGCGTTACTTGAGAATCTTCCTGGCGTATCTGAAGTAGAAATCATTCCCGTCGATAATACCAATCGTTCTACAATTCAAATTACTTCTAAACCGGACTCAGAACCAGGTCGAGAAATTGCTAATTTAATTGTTAGTCAAGGACTGGGATTATATGAAATGCAACGCACTCGTCCTACCCTTGAAGATGTTTTCTTAGAACTGATTACAGAAGAATCTATAAAGGATGAGGAAAAACTAATAACTAATGACTGATGATTATTGCTAATATTATCGCTATTCTCCGTAAAGAACTGCAAGGCTATTTTTCTTCGCCTTTTGCTTATATTATTGCGGCTGTTTTTTGGTTAATTGCTGGTATTTTTTTTGGATTAGTTTTATATAACATCATCCAAGATGTTGCCTTACAAGAGCAAAGTGGAATCACGGCTTCTCGCGATATTGCCTATGAGTTTCTTGGCGGATTTTTAGGGGTGACGATTTCGCTATTATTAGTCTTATTACCTGCACTTTCGATGGGACTTTATTCTGAAGAACGCAAGCGAGGAACGTTAGAATTACTAGCGACTTCACCCATTACTAATTGGGTTGTTGCTCTAGGAAAACTTTTGGGTGTTGTTACATTTTTTACGGTAATGATGGCACCAATCTGGATTTATGAAGCCATTCTTTTTAGCACAACAAATCCTCCTATGTCGCCTCAAATTGTTCTATTGGCTAATGCGGGAGTGATTATACTAGCAACAGCAATTCTTTCTCTAGGAATGTTTATTTCTTCTCTCACGGAAAGTGCTATTTTGGCTTATATTCTGACTTTTATTCTCGTGTTATTTCTTTGGATTTTGGATGTTCTTGCTGACAGGGTAGGAGGAGTTTTCGGAGAAGCTTTATCTCATCTGTCTTTGTTTGAACATTACAATAATTTCACCACAGGAATTCTCGATACCAGTAGCATAGTCCTGTTTGCTAGTTATATCTTTCTAGGAATATTTCTCACGGCACAATCTATTGAAGCCTTGCGCTTACAACGATCTTAGTTAAAGCTAATTATGGTTCAGCTTCGGAGTATTTTCAAATATTTATTTATCCCAGGAATTATCTTAGCGATCGCGGGATTAGTTGCAGGACTGATTACTCAAATTTGGTCGCCTTTTTATATCGGTTTGCTAATTGCTGGCGTTGTTATTCTCATTGTGTGGTTGGGATTTATATTTGTTTCTGCACAAGGATTTTGGCGGCGGCGCTCGACTCAAATAGGAACGAATGCAATTATTGCTACCCTGTCATTAATCGCAATTATAGGCATGGTGAATTTTTTGGCAATTCGCTATTCAACACGAGTTGATTTAACAGAAAATCAGTTATTGACGATTGCTCCTCAATCCCAAGAAGTTGTAAAAAATTTAAAGCAACCCTTAAAAGTCTGGTTATTTGATAAAGAACCGAATCAAATCGATAAAGCACTATTAGAAAATTATCGACGTTACAGTAAAAATTTTACTTTTGAATATGTCGATCCCGATCTGAAACCAGGACTTGCCGAACAATTTAAAATTAAATCTCTAGGCGATGTTTATCTAGAATATGGTAATAAAAAACAACTCGTAGAAACTCTAGTTAATTTCCAACAAAGAGAACCTTTATCAGAAATTACGCTAACTAATGCAATAGAAAAAATTCAGCGCGATCGCCCTCAAAAAATTTATTTTCTTCAAGGACATGGAGAAGCTTCGCTCAACACTAGCGAAGAAAGCGGACTGTCATTAGCAGTTAGCAGCTTAGAGGACAAAGGTTATATAGTTGAATCGCTAAATTTAGTAGAACGTTCGGCAATTCCTGAAGATGCTAGCGTCATTGTTATTGCTGGTGCAAAACGCAAATTTTTTGAACCAGAAGTCAAACTTTTAAAAGAGTATTCAGAACGAGGTGGAAGCTTATTTTTATTGCTTGATCCTGATACAAATTTAGGATTTGAACCCTTATTAAAAGAGTGGGGAATTCAACTAGAAAAACGAGTGATTATTGATGTTTCAGGGAAAGGAAATATACTGGGTTACGGGCCCGCAACTCCTATCATTACTAACTATGGAGATCATCCTATTACAAAAGATTTTAGCAATGAATTTTCTCTCTATCCCTTTGCTCAGCCGATCGCTACCGTAAAAGTAGAAAATGTAACCGCAGTCGCACTGTTAATCACAGACAATCAAATGTGGGCAGAAAGCGATTTAAAATCAGAACAGATCGAGTTTGATGAAACTAAAGATCTTCCAGGCCCCTTTGATTTAGGAGTCGCATTTACCCGTAAGTTGTCTGAGACGGCGAGTAAAACTCAAGCAAGCAAAGAAGAAACAACAACACCTACACCATCTCCTTCTCCTGAGAGCGATCGCGAGAAAATAGAAAGTACAAAAACTCCTATACCATCTCCGTCGCCCTTAAATGAAAATCGTTACAAAAATCAACCGAAAAAATCTGAATCGCGGATGGTTGTTATCGGTAATTCAAGTTTTGCTACCGACAGTTTGTTTCAAGATCCAAGAGTATTGAATGGCGATATTTTTCTCAACTCGGTTCAATGGTTAGCTAGCGATGACCAACAAACCCTTTCTATTCGTCCAAAAGAAGCAAAAAATCGCCGCATTAATCTTACTCCTCTCCAAGCGGGAATGATTGGATGGATGTCTCTAGTCATTATGCCGTTGCTAGGGTTGATTCTTGCTGGGGTGACTTGGTGGCGAAGACGTTAAATGTCAGTCAGCTATTATTCCTATAAAGGTTTCCGCGCTGCACCAGACAATTAAAACATAAAATTTAAAAGAAATAGGATATAAGTTCGATGTTTGCAGTTGTTACACCGGAGAAAATTCAACTGTCCCCTGGAACAGTTGTCAAACTACTGGGTACTTGGCAGGATTATCAGGCACTTAGCCAACAGTTGGGCGATCGCGCTGCCACACGCCTCAAATATAGACCTGGAGAGATTTTGTTGATGGTTCCTTTGCCAGAACACGGACGCAATGCAAATTTAATTGCAGATGTAGTCAAAGTTTTTCTCGATTATTTAGAACAAGACTACGAAGCATTTACTCCTATTACGATAGAACTGCCGCAAGAAAGCGGTATTGAACCAGACTATTGTTTTTATATTGATAACTGGGCAGCCGTTGCCGGCAAAAACCGAATAAATTGGGGTGTCGATCCCTCTCCCGATTTGGTCATTGAGATAGATGTAACGAGTTACACGAACGTTAATGACTATCTTCCCTATCAAGTGCCGGAGGTTTGGATATTCAAAAAAAATCGACTGGCAATTTATAGTTTGCACGGTGGTGTTTATAGCCTTCAAACGAGTAGTCGCTTTTTTCCTGATATAGATATTACAGATGCGATCGCGGATTGTTTGCAAATTGCCAATCAGCGCAATACTAGTGCCGCTATACGAGAGTTGCGACGGCAATTACGCCGAGAAAAATAACTTTACCAAACAATTTAAATAGGTTGCCTAAGTCCTATTAAAGAGTCCCGAATCCCTTTTTCTTCTTCTCTTTTTTCTTTTTCGTTTTGGAACTGCCACTATAGCCGCGAAAACCAGGCGGAGGAGTTTGACCGCCCATTCCACCAAACATACCGCCCATACCGGGCATTCCACCCATACCGCCCATACCGGGCATTGAAGGCATTCCACCTCGACCCATTTGCTGCATCATGCTACGCATTCGGCTAAAGTTACTGACTAGCTTAGTCACATCTGATTCTTCGTGGCCAGATCCTCTGGCAATGCGACGGCGGCGACTGGGCGATTTTGCCAGTAAATCGGGGTTATTGCGTTCCTCTGGGGTCATAGAGTTAATCATCGCTTCGGTGCGCTTGAGTTCAGTTTCGCCTTTTTCGATATCGGCACCGCTAAGCTTAGCGAAACCCGGAATCATTTTCAAAAGACCGCCCAATGAACCCATATTTTTGAGCAGTCGCATTTGTTTGAGGAAATCGTTAAAGTCAAATTTAGCTTCCAGAATTTTCGCCTGCATTTTCTCGACATCGGCAATGTCGATTTGTTCCTGAGCTTTTTCTACCAGCGTCAGAACGTCGCCCATGTTGAGGATACGGGATGCCATGCGATCGGGATAAAAGGGTTGCAGCGCCTCAACTTTTTCTCCAACACCGACGAATTTAATCGGCTGACCGGAAACCTGCCGTACTGATAAAGCAGCCCCGCCGCGCGTATCCCCGTCTAGTTTGGTAAGAATTGCACCAGTAATACCAATTTGTTCTTGGAAAGTGCGGGTTAGGTTAGCGGCTTCTTGACCCGTCATCGCATCTACTACCAGCAAAGTGTCGTGGGGTTTGACAGTTGCCTTGATGCGGGCTAATTCTGCCATCATTTCTGGGTCGATTTGCAAGCGTCCAGCCGTATCGATGAGGACGGTATCGACTCCCATTTCTTTGGCTTGTTCTACGCCTTGACGGGCAATTTCTACAGGGTCAGCATCGCTTCCCATTTCAAAGACAGGAACGTTAATCTGTTGACCCAGGGTAATTAATTGCTCGATCGCCGCAGGTCGATATACGTCGGTGGCAACCATCAAGCACGTCCGTTTTTCTTTTTGCAGGTACAGGGCGAGTTTGGCTGTAGCAGTGGTTTTCCCTGTTCCTTGCAACCCTGCCATGAGGATGACGGTGGGAGGCTTATCGCTTTCGGCAAGGGGGACGTTACTTTCCCCCATCACTTTAACTAATTCGTCGTAGACAATTTTGACAAACTGCTGACCTGGATTAACCCCAGAGATCACTTCAGCACCCAGGGCTTGTGTTTCTACTTCAGCAATGAAGGTTTTCACAACTTGCAGGTTGACATCGGCTTCTAAGAGTGCGCGACGCACTTCTTTGAGGGCATCTTGAATATTGGATTGACTAATTTTGTCCTGACCGCGCAGTTTTTTCCAGGCATCTTCTAGGCGTTCGGCAAGAGCATCAAACATAAAGCAGGATTAAGCGTTATAAGTTTCTATACTGTAGTGATGAGACTTCTTACCAGAATAGCGTTTTTAGGGTCTAGTGTGTCTCGCGAGCAGAACTTATATCATGTCGGGTTGAATAGTTAACTGCTATAGCGTTGTGATCTCGTCTGCGCTTGCGAAACAACTGTTAAAACTGAGGGGAGGGGGAAATTTTTCTGAGATGCGATCGCGCGGATTGAAAATTAGTATGCTGCTGTAGGATTCTCGCACTGATTCTGGAAAGGCTAGCGATGTTTGTATTTTTCCAGTGCTATATTCCAAGTCCCAATCTCCACCTAAAGAAGCATGACCTGTGCGGTTAACAGAAGCGGCAAGATTCGCACCCGTTAAGAAATTCAACCACTTCACAAAAGCACGACCGATTTTTCCGTCCGCCACATTGCATCCATACAAGAGTATTTCTGCCTCATGGCCCAGAGATTGTCGCCACTGCTGTACTGCGATCGCGTATTTGACCGCATTGTCGATATTTAACGTAGTAGAACCCAGTTTCAGACAACCTTCGGCTCCCTGAGAGATAATATGAATACTGTCAATGTTGGTGCGATCGCTCAGTTCTTCTGTTATTTGGATTACGCCATCTCGTCTTGGATCGAGGAGAATTGTCTCAATGTTAGGATAGACACTGGCAGCAAGGTATTGATAGTCTTCAACTGCTGTATCGATAAAGGCGATTTGCTTGAGGGAACGTTGTTTTTGTACAGTGTATTCGATGACTTGAGCGCGATAAATGAGTTTCATAATTCTTTCTCTTGCAATCTTTTTGCTTTGCTATTACTTTTATAGAGCTTGTAAATTTGAAAATCGATACAGAAAAGTTAGGGAGTTTGTCAAAATAAAAACTTAACTGTTAAGTGCGATCGCAACTTGCCAAAAACAAAAAAGTTAAGGAGTCTGAAAAACAAGAACCCCTTAACGCTTAATTTTTTATCCTGATCTTTTGTTTAGTTAAAAACCACCAACAAAGATATCAGCAGCACTCAGAATAATTGGAGAACCAGACGGGAAGACAATCGAGGCAATTTGCTGTTGAGCGGCAGCACCAGTACCATCAACATCGAAGAACAGAGCGCCGTTGTTAGCATTGTAAATAAAGCGATCAAAACTATCTGAGGCTGACGTACCCAAAGTAAACCGACTAGGATCGAGAGGAGCATTTAAAGTTAGCCCACCGCCAAAACCCGTACCAGCAACAAGAATTGTATCGTCAGCGACAGAGAAGTCATTAATAACGTCGATTCCCTCGCTAGGAGTGCCAAATCGGAAGGTATCTCTTCCTAAACCACCTGTTAAGATATCATTCCCCTGGTCGCCAGCAATTACATCATTCCCATCGACAGCCAAAATAAAATCATTGCCAGTACCACCGAAAAGGATATCGCTGCCCCCAAAATTACGAATACTGTCGTTACCTGCCCCACCGAGAACCGAATCATTGCCAGTACCGCTTTGGATATCATCATCGCCATTGCCACCATCAATAGTATCGTTGCCTGCCTGTCCAAAGAAGGTGTCAGAACCATCTAAACCAGAGAGGTTGTTGCCCAGACTGTTGCCAGTGATGACGTTGTTAAGACTGTTCCCCGTTCCATTAACCGCCGCTACATTCTCGAATAGCGTAAGATTTTCTACGTTGGCAGCTAGAGTATAAGTCTCAAATGAGATGACCGTATCTAGACCAGCATTGGCAGCTTCATTAACCGTGGTCGAGAATCCATTAGTGACGTAAGTATCATCGCCCAAACCCCCAGTGAGGACGTTAATACCTTCGCCGCTATCGAGTAAGTCATTCCCTGCGCCGCCATCAATAGTATCGTTGCCCTCTCGACCGAAGAGACTATCGTTACCTTCTGCGCCATTGAGAAAGTCATTACCTAATCGACCCTCAATAGTATCGTTCCCTGCCAAACCAAATAGGTTGTTGTTCTGACTGTTACCTGTAATAACGTTGTCGATGGCGTTACCAGAACCAGTGATTCCATTAATCAAAATGAGGTTTTCCACATTATTAGTTAAACCAACTCCACCGAATGATGGTGTAGCAAATGACTGAACTGTATCGATACCTTCATTAAAACCTTCATTAACTAGATCGGCATTATTATCAAGGATGTAAGTATCATTTCCTAAACCACCATTGAGAATATCACCTGCCTCGCTAGTTTGAAGACCAATAAAACCGCCATCTAGTCCGCCATCTAGAAGGTCATCTCCTGCACCACCATTAAGAACGTCGTTGCCATTACCGCCGCTAAGTGTATCGTTGCCGCCATTACCGAAGATGGTATCGAACCCATCTAAACCACTGAGACTGTTGTTAAGATCGTTGCCTGTAATCGTATTATTGAGGGCATTACCAACACCGTTGAGTCCATTACCAATCAGGGTCAGCTTTTCTACCTCTGCACCCAAAGTATAGTTTATAGATGCCTGAACTAAATCTGTGCCAGCACCAGCAGTTTCAATAACTACATCGGCAGCATTATCAACTACATAAGTATCATTACCACTGCCACCGTCGAGTGTGTCTGCCCCCACACCGCCATCGAGGGTATCGTTGCCGACATTTGCAGTGAGTTTATTGGCACTAGAGTTGCCGCGCAGCAAGTCATTGCCGTTCCCAGAAGTCACGTTCTCGATATTGAGGATTGTATCGACCTCACCATTGACTGCGATCGCTACTGTACCGAGTGTGAGATCGGCAACCAGGGAAAGTGCTGCTGGCCCGTAGAATACCGTATCCGTACCGCTACCACCATCGATGCGATCGGAGTTGCTACCACCATCGATCGTATCGTTGCCATTACCACCGTTAAGGGTATCTAATCCCTCTAACCCATCAAGGAAGTTATTGCCACTATTACCAGTAATAACGTTATTTCCTCCGTTACCCGTACCATTAATCGCGGATGAACCCGTTAGAGTTAGGTTTTCGACATTATTACCGAGAGTGTAAGTAACAGATGACTGAACTGTATCTGTGCCAGCAGTGTCAATAATCGTGTCAGTAGTAGTATTAACAACATAGGTATCATTGCCAATACCACCATCGAGAGTATCAATTCCATTCCCTCCATCAAGGGTATCATCACCGTCTAAACCCGTGAGAACGTTGTTAGCATTATTGCCAGTGAGTTTGTTGTTGAGAGTATTCCCCGTCCCGTTAATCGCACTACCAGTTAAGGTTAGGTTTTCTAAGTTAGCACTTAATGTTTTATTAAATGACGATCGCACGGTATCGATACCTGCATTAGGATCTTCAGTAACGATATCGGAGACACTATCGACAATGTAAGTATCGTTCCCAAAACCACCTTTTAGCGAGTCGTTACCCGTTCCTCCATCAAGAGAATCATTTCCATTGCCACCGATAAGGGTATCGTTTCCTGCTAAACCGTTGAGAGTATCGTTGCCATCCAATCCGCTTAGAATGTTATTGCTGGCATTACCCGTAATTGTGTTGTTGAGATTGTTTCCCGTGCCGCTAATTGCCACGCCTAGCAAGGTTAGTCTTTCGACGTTAGCACTCAGGATATAGTCAACTGATGATTGGACGGTATCTGTGCCAGCATTGGCAGCTTCAGTAACCGTATCAAATAAACTATCAACAATATAAGTATCGTTTCCGAGTCCGCCAATTAAAGTATCATTACCCGTTCCGCCATCTAATAAATCGTTTCCATTTCCGCCATCTAAAGAATCATTATCTGCTAAACCCAGTAAAGTATCATTTCCATCTAATCCTAAAATTGTATCTTGTCCGTTAGAACCAACTAAGCTATCGTTTCCTGCGCTGCCAGTGATATTAGCCATGTCTTTTGCTCCTTGGGTTTGTGTTTGTGAACTGTAACTATCTTTTTTATAATTTGAAAAAAGGTGGGAGTCGATACAGAAAAGTTAGGTATTTTAAGGCTTAAAAGTTGACTTAACTTTTCTAGGTCATATTTTTAAATGTCGTAAAACCCTATAAAAAAATAAAAAGTTAAGGATTCTGCTCAAAAAGAAATCACTTAACTCTTGATTTTGTAGTCTTAACTTTTTAAATTCAAACTAGAACTTGAACTAACTGATTACTGATTACTGATTACTGACAACTGATACTAATTGATGCTGGTTGCGACGCACGCCTTGATAAAACTCAGCGATCGCGTGAAAATACCCTTCTTCACTGACAGCCGCAACATTATTATGACCTGCATGGGGAACAAGTAAGAGTTTTGTCAAAACTTTGGCAGATCCAAATAATGCTTGGCTCATTTTAACAGGAACGGTACGATCTTCTTTACCATGAATAAGCAGTAATGGTACTTGTAATAATTTCAATTTACGAAGAGAATCAAAACGCTGCTTTAGGATATAGTTAACAGGAAATAGTTTAAAAAGAATTCCTTGATGAGCCATTAGCTCAGGCATAGAAGTAAAGGTATTCTCTACAATTAAACCAGCCGCGAGGGGTCGTCGCACAGCTAAATCGATCGCGATCGCACCTCCTAAAGAATGTCCGTAGATAAAAATATTGCCAGCTTTGATTCCTCTATGCTTGACTAGATAATCCCAAGCTGCTTGTGCGTCGCGATACACTTCTGCTTCTGTAGGAAATTTTCCCTGACTGCGACCATATCCGCGATAGTCGAATAGCAATATAGAAAATCCTAGTTGCTGAAAGCGTCGAGCGTGTCCCAAATTCGCGCTGATGTTTCCCCCATTTCCGTGTAGATAAAGCAGAACATCAGATTTTGGCGAAGCAGCAGGAATCCACCATCCATGAAGGCGCTCTATTTTTCCTTGCGAGGCCAATACGGGTATCCACACTTCATCGTAGGCTAAACCCAGATCGCCAGGACTGTTTTTAACCACTGAGGAAGGAAAAAAGATCAGTCGATTCTGCCACAGGGATAAAACAATACAGAACAACAGGTAAGCGATCGCGCCCAAAATAAGAATAGTCAACAACCATTCCGTCAACTGAGTGTGGAAAATTTGTCCTATCTGCATAGTTACTTGCGTCTCACTGATTCGCTCTTTCTTTAGGTAATTTTACAGATAAGACGCAAGAAGACTCAGAAAAGTTGAGTAATTAAGCTGAAGAAAAATATGAGGGTAACTTGCACACTTACTGATAGAGTTGGTTGCTGGAAATAACGATGAACGGAAACTGGAAAAAACTCACAGTAAAAGTTAGTCTCTGGTTAGTGGCTGAGATTGCCCTCAATGTTTCAGGACTGGATAATATAGCGGATTACACTGAATTTGTTTTTTCTCGCCACGGATCGTCTTTAACGGCAGCTAGGGGAACTAACCCTTCTTTGCTTTCTTAATTTTCATCTTTAAGCCTCCGTGGAGACTCCCGATTTATCGGGGGAGGAAACGGAGGG